>JBFKJL010000244.1:0-4192 GCA_041631795.1 Saprospiraceae bacterium
GACGAGCAGCATCGTTTTGGAGTCATGCAGAGGTCGCGGTTATGGAAAAAAAGCAAGGATCATCCCCCTCACATTCTCGTTATGACTGCGACTCCAATTCCGAGAACGCTGGCACTTTCGCTGTATGGTGATCTCGATATCTCAGTCATAGATGAACTTCCCCCCGGGCGAAAAAAAATCATGACCATCCACAAAACTGACAGACACAGACCACAGGTCATTTCATTTATGCGTGATCAGATCTGGAAGGGGCGCCAGGTCTATGTTGTCTATCCACTCATTGAGGAATCAGCGACCCTAGACCTTGCTGACCTCCAAAAAGGGTACGAGGATCTGCTACAGTGGTTCCCCCCCGAAACTTACCAGATAAGTGTCGTACATGGCCGCATGAAAGCCCAGGACAAAGAATTTGAGATGCAGAGGTTTGTCGATAAAAAGACTCAGATCATGGTCGCAACAACTGTTATTGAAGTTGGTGTCAATGTTCCCAATGCCAGTGTTATGATCATTGAAAACGCTGAACGCTTTGGTTTGGCCCAACTCCACCAGTTACGGGGGCGAGTTGGCAGGGGTGCCGACCAATCATATTGCATTCTCATGTCTGGATACAAACTCAGTCGTGAGGCGAAAACAAGGATCAAAACGATGGTAGAGACCACGGATGGGTTCAGGATCGCGGAAGCAGACCTTAAATTACGCGGTCCCGGGGACATTGAAGGGACGCAACAAAGTGGGATCCTTGATTTCCGGATATTTAATATCGTCCACGATCAGAAAGTATTGAATACGGCGAGGCAATTGGCCCTGGCGATCCTTGATAAAGATCCGTTTCTTGAGAACCAATTCAACAGGCCACTGAAGGCCAGGCTGGACATGATCAATAAAGGGCATCAGGATTGGGGGCGCATTGGGTAAAAAAAAGGCCGGACTCAAGCCCGGCCTTGCAATGTCTTATCACTAAAAACTCATTAATTTACATTCAGTTCCGTCGATTGAAAATCCTGCTCGCCTTCGAACAGGAATTGAAGTGTATACTCGCCGGAAGAAAACAATTTCCTGCTGATATGAACAACATCAGAACCTACGGGGAGCTGGAATTCCAGGTCTCCTTTCGCATTATATATCTGAATCAGCATGATATTGGATTTTGTTTCAAAACTCAATCTTTCTTTGACGCTGTTGTATTCTATTGTATTGAAAAATGTTTTCTGATTTTCATCCAGTAATGAAAACTGGAAGTAGCTGTTGGAGAAAAGAATGACCTTTTCAACTTCTGAAGGACCAGCTAGGTTGTTTTCTGCAAAGACTGGTAATGTGATCATCACCATTGCAGCGAGGTACAGGTATACAATTGACTTTTTCATCCACCCAAAATTTTTAAATTCTATCTTGACTTTAACATTATAAATATAAGCGGGTTCGATCCGCGAAACAATTAAATTTCTCATGTTTGTATAGTAGTTGTCAAATAAATATCGCATCACATTTTTAACTTTAATTGTCTGAAAATCACTGCATTAAATGGCCCGGAGGCCGGTTGACACCGGCTTCCGGTAACTCAAATTCTCAAATTTCTCAATTAAACCCACTACTGCAGTCTTATTTCGACTTTTTACTTATTCTTTCGATGATCACTTTTTCTCCGACCTTCATCCAGAGGATGTAAGTTCCCGGTACGAGACTGCTGAGATCCATGGTTGTAAAAGTTTTACCAGGTGATACAGGTTGCTCTTCAAGATCCATGATCAATTGCCCCAGGGCATCGTAAAGCCCGCCCTGGATGTCCGTTTCGGTATCTGCCTGTATACCCAGGGTGAGAATGGTTGTCACCGGGTTTGGAAAGACATCCACCGCAATACTGAATTCTGAAGATCCCTGGGCGTCTACCTTAATGGCGATGATCGGACTGAATTCCGTCCTGCCATCCATATCCACAAGTTTCAACCTGTAGTAGTAATTGCCATTTGTGTACAGATCGCCATCATCAAATGTGTAGTTGACAGGTTCTGAACTGTTGCCTTTGGCGAAGACAGTGCCGATGGGTTCGAAATCCCTGGACAGATCCAACGTGCGCTGGATCTCATAATAATCACTATTGACTTCGACGATTGATGTCCAGTAAAGATTATTGACTTGGCCTGATTCATCCCAGCGACCTGTAAAATCACCCAATTCGACAGGTAGGGCAGAATCTTCTTCCAGCCCACTATCGATCGTCAGGTTGATATCGCCAATACCGACACTGAATATTGAGGATCGCCCGATGCTCTGATTTGACAGCATCGGATAGGCATCGCTGTCTGTTTCGAATGAACCGACTCCAGGGCTGACGAATACATAACCCTGAACCGCTTCAAATTCAACGAGATAATCCCCGGCTGGAACATCTGTAAACAGGTACTGCCCCTGGCTGTTCGTCACCATTGATTGCACCATAACCTCATTATCCGGATCTGTGACATTGTACAGGCGGACAGGGATATTGGGTGCTGGAAGATCATCATTATCATAGATATTGTTGATCAGGGCTTCAGATTCAATCCATACCTGGTTTCCAATGGTATTGCCTTCATAAAATCCGGCATCAATCGTCAGAATATCTTCACCAGGTCCCAGGGTGTAAACAGGTGACAGGATCGTTCCATTCTGAGAAAACGCATCGCTGTCGATATCATCCTCTGTGATGTCTAAAAACGTCGGAATCATGCCCGCTGGCGGGATATAGACAATATAGTATGACCCCGCCTCTAGATCGTCGAATATAAAATACCCATTGGCGTCAGTCACGAGTTCTGCCACCGGGGTCAGGTCATCGGCTGTACTGTAAAGGCGTATTGTAATGCCCTCGATCCCTGGCTCATTCATATCCTGGACACCGTTTGAATTCCCGTCATACCATACCCTGTCACCAATTGAGCCCAGGGGTTCAGGATTGACTTCCTCACCATCTGCATCGTCTTCATCATCTGGATCATCGATCACACGCCCGTCATTATCAGTATCCGGGCCATTGGAATGATGAGAATCGATATCATCTTCCACATGGGCGGTGATTTCAGCGATATTGAGGTAATCGCCACTTTCCTTAACAAAGGCAGTCACATAAAGAGTGACTTCTTCATTGACAGCGACGTTCCCAATTGTCCATAAACCAGTCGCCGGGGCATATGTGCCTTTAGAAGCGGTCGAACTGACATAAGTGTATCCATCTGGCAAGAGGTCAGACACATTGACACCTGTGGCGTCAGATGGACCATTATTGCCAACTTGGACCAAGAACTCAACCTCAGTCTTGGCCAATGGTGTTTTGTTGTCCACTGATTTTTCCAGGTAAAGGTCAATGAGTGGTGCTCCTGCTTGTAATTCGATGGACTGTTCATCAGTACACCCCAGGGCATCTGTTACAGTGACACTGTAGAATCCTGCCTCCAGTCCATTAATCGTTTCCGTATTGGCGCCATTGCTCCAGGCAAAGGTATATGGTTCTACACCTCCCATGGCAGTGATCTTCAAAGCCCCATCGCTGCCTCCGGCCTGCGATACCTGGGATAATATGTTGACTGTTGTTGCCATGGCCGACAATTCGGTGAGGCTAGTCGATTGTTGTTCCTGGCATCCTTTGGCGTCGTAAACTGTCACAGAATAATTTCCGGCTGACAAGTTGCTTATAGTCTGTGTCGTCTGCCCTGTATTCCACATGAATGAGTACGGCGCGGTACCTCCTGACGGTGTCACGGTCGCACTGCCATCATTGCCACTGGCGCACTGGACATCGGTTTTCGTTATAGCGGCAAATACCTGTGGTGGGTCATTCAGAAGGAATGTATCCACAAGTTCACATCCGTAGAAATCTACAATTGTGACGGAATACGCACCTGCCGTGATATTGAACAGGTCTTGTGACACAGACCCGTTGGACCACTGGTAAGTGGCTGGTAATGTGGCTCCTTCCAGGGCGATATCGATAACCCCATTGGGTTGTTCAAAACAAGCCGGATCCTGGAGGGTTGCGTTGCTTATCTGCATGGTGCAATTCAACTTGAATCCAGCGTCATTATTGAGGTTGATCTCTCCGGGAGTCAAGGTGATGACGCCAGTTTTACCGGTCACAGGATCGGCGTCGCTGTCTGATGCCGGATCATTTCCATATCCTTGTTCTATGACAAGGGTTCCCTGCGGGATCTCAAATTCC
>JBFKJL010000245.1:0-4192 GCA_041631795.1 Saprospiraceae bacterium
ATAGTATTGGTACAACAACTTCCCGATCTTTTGTTGACACCAATGCTGGTAATGGTATTGAATATTGTTATTTCCTGAGAACAACGGGCCGCTACGGACTTGAAACCACACCTGACCCGCTGGTCAATCTCTCCCAAATCGTTTGTGGTACGCCAGTGGATTCAGTGGGACCATGTGCACCTCAGCTCACTGTGGACAACCCTTGCAGCTTCATCAACCAGGGGGTTGAGATCACTGATTTCTACAATCTGCTCAACTGGACCCGACCTGACCTTACCTGTGACAACAGTGAGGATATTTCCGGATATCATATTTATTACAGCCAGATCAATAACCAGGATCTTGAACGAGTAGCAACAATTGACAACAAGGAGCAGAATACTTTTGAACACGTTCCGGATGTCAGCATCAATGGATGTTATGCAGTGTCCGCCCTGGATTCATTGGGTAATGAAAGTGCCTTGAGCAATATTGTCTGCGTAGAGAATTGTCCTGTTTACAGGTTACCAAACACATTCACACCTAACGGAGATGGGGCTAATGACCTTTTTGTCCCTGTTGAAAACAGGTTTGTCATTGAAATTGATTTCAAAGTCTTTAACAGATGGGGCAACCTCATATTTGAAACCCGCAATCCTCAAATCAACTGGAATGGGACGACACTGTCTGGATCCGAAGCCGATCAGGGCACCTACTATTACACATGCGTCGTGTTTGAACAAAACCTTGAAGGTGTTATTTCTCAGAGGGACTTATTAAGTGGATTTATACAATTGTTCAAGTAATGTTTACCGGAATTATAGAATCAGTCGCGGAAGTCCTCGACGTCACAGAAGGCGGGACGAATAAAATATTTTCCATTTCGAATCCATTTGGCCATGATGTTCATGTGGATCAAAGCATTGCCCATAATGGCGTCTGTCTGACCGTCACTGAAGTCGGTCAACAAGCCTATAAGGTAACGGCGGTCCTTGAGACACTCCAATTGTCAAATCTATCAGGGCTCAAGGTGGGAGACCATATCAACCTGGAAAGGTGTATGACCCTTGACAACCGCCTGGACGGCCATATTGTCCAGGGACATGTCGATACGACGGCTATAGTCGATGACATTGAAACGCTGGATGGAAGCTGGTATTATACTTTCCAATACGACCCGAGGTTCAATCACCACCTCATCCCAAAGGGGTCTATCGCTGTCAATGGCGTCAGTCTGACCGTCGTTGATCCCACCAAAAATACCTTCCGTGTAGCAATCATTCCATTTACGTTTGAACACACCAATTTCCAGTATCTGAAACCCGGGGATCCTGTCAACATCGAGTTTGACATGCTCGGCAAGTATGTGATCAGGTACCTTGAAAATATGCAAAAAAAAGAGCTGTAGCTTTTGCTACAGCTCTAATTCACTCTTCTAAATATGCATGAAGTTACTCAGCTTCAACGATAGCCTCTTCTTTAATTTCATCTGTAATCGGCTCAATATGCTTGACAAACAAGTCATTGAATTGTTTCAGACCCGTTCCAGCCGGTATCTTCTTACCGGAGATGACATTTTCCTTGAGTCCCATTAAATCATCGCGTTTTGCGCCGATGGCAGCAGTGCTGAGTACCTTTGTTGTTTCCTGGAATGACGCTGCTGAAATCCAGCTCGTTGTTCCGAGCGAAGATTTGGTGATTCCCTGAAGCAGTGGTTTAGAGGTCGCCGGAATGGCATCCCTGAATTCCACGGGTTTCATATCATTGCGTTTGAGGTAGGAATTTTCCTCACGCAAGTGCCTGATGGAAACGATCTGGCCGGGCTTGAGTTTTGTCGAATCACCGCTGTCAATGATGAATTTCTTATCGAAAATCCAATCATTTTTTGACTGGAAGTCATACTTCTCAACAGCTTCTCCTTCAAGAAAATCAGTATCTCCCGGATCTTCGATCTCCACCCTGCGCATCATTTGACGCACGATGACTTCAATATGCTTGTCATTGATGTCAATACCCTGGGAACGATACACTTCCTGGATGCCATTGACAAGATATGATTGTACCGCAAATGGTCCCTTAATATTCAGGATATCAAATGGCGACGTGGCGCCATCAGATAATTTGGTACCTGCCCGAACAAAATCACCTTCCTGTACTAGCATGAGTTTACCCTTTCCAATAAGGTATTTCCTTTTTTGACCAGTCTTTTCATCTTCAACAAACACCTCCTGGTTGCCTCTTTTGACCTTACCGAATGATACGATCCCGTCAATTTCTGAAACAACGGCCGGATTTGACGGATTACGTGCCTCGAAAAGTTCGGTCACCCGTGGAAGACCACCAGTGATATCCTGTATCTTACCAAGCTTCCTTGGAATCTTGGCCAACCTGTCTCCTGATTTCACGGAAACTCCGTTCTGAACAGTGACGTAAGCCCCGACGGGCATGGTATAGGATTTGAGCTCTGTTCCGTTGGGCTTGACAATCTTCAGGATCGGGATGACCTTTTTGTTCTTGGACTCCACGATAACGATATCCTCGTTACCGGTCTGGTCATCGCGCTCTTTCCTAAATGACACCCCTTCGACGAGTCCGTCAAATTTAACAATACCTGCAAACTCGGAAATGATTGCGGCGTTAAATGGATCCCACTGGCATACCAAGTCACCTTTCTTGACCTTCGCTTTATCCTTTATATGGAGAAATGATCCATACTGAATATGCAATGTGGTAAACACTTTCTTCGTCTCGGGATCAACGATCCGGATCTCACCTGATCTTGACAAAACTACATTCGTTTTCATGCCCGTCTCACTGACGTGCTTGGTGGTCCTGATGTTGTCAAATTCCGCGATACCGTCAAATTTTGAAACGACTTCTGACTCAGCCTTGGACACACTGGCGATACCACCAACGTGAAATGTACGCAGGGTCAGCTGTGTTCCCGGTTCACCAATACTCTGGGCTGCAATGATACCCACAACATCGCCTTCCTGGGCAATGGACCCGGAAGCCAGGTTTTTGCCGTAACATTTGGCACACACTCCAAGAGATGTTTCACACGTCAGAACTGATCTGATCTTGACGGATTCAATTCCAATGTCGTCGATTTTATCTGCGATCCTCTCGGAAATGTAATCACCTGCCTCGATGATCACTTCATCGGTACCCGGTTCGTACACATTATTCAGTGCGTATCGGCCCACGATCCTGTAACTCAGTGTTTCGATGATCTTATCATTGTCAATGAGGGCGGAAGTAGAAATGCCCCTGAGTGTTTCACAGTCTTCCTCTGTGATGATCACATCCTGGGATACATCCACAAGTCTCCTTGTCAGATAACCGGCATCAGCCGTTTTCAGTGCCGTATCGGCCAGACCTTTACGCGCACCGTGTGTGGAAATAAAATACTCCTGGACAGAAAGACCTTCAAGGAAGTTTGAAAGGATAGGGTTTTCAATAATAGCCCCTCCGGTATCCCCTGATTTTCGCGGCTTTGCCATCAGGCCCCTCAGGCCACACAACTGCTTGATCTGTTGCTTGGAGCCCCTGGCGCCGGAATCGAGCATCATATACACGGAATTAAAACCTTCTTTGTGTTCCTCCAACTCTTTCATCAGGTTTTCCGTGATCTTATTATCTGCATAAGTCCATTTATCGATGACCTGGTTATACCTTTCATTCGGTGTGATCAGACCCATATTGTAGTTCTCCCAGACTTCATCGACTTCCTGTTGTGCCTCCAACAGCGTACTTTCTTTGATCGTCGGTGTAATCAAGTCACCGAGATTAAACGACAATCCCGCCTTGAACGACCAATAGAACCCGAGCTCTTTAATTTCATCAAGGAAATGGGACGTTGTTGGAAAGTCCGTTCTTTTAATGATATCATTAATGACTTTCTTCAGGTTCTTTTTAGTCAGAAGTGTATTGACGTATGGGACATTTTCCGGTACCTTCTCATTAAAGACGATTCGGCCGACTGTTGTTTCAGTCAGCCTGTAGACAAATTCATCATCTTCCTCAACAAGCACTTTCACTTTGATGGGTGTGTGCAACTCAATCTCATTCTCGTTGTAGGCGATGAGAACCTCTTCGGGAGAATAAAACACATGTTCTTTCCCATTTGAAGATGGCCGCGCTTTTGTCAGATAATACAATCCGAGCACCATATCCTGTGACGGGAGAGTAATGGGTGAACCATTTTGTGGAT
>JBFKJL010000246.1:0-4188 GCA_041631795.1 Saprospiraceae bacterium
AAATGGCCGCTTTCCCTAAAGAGAAAACAGCCACTTTTGGAGGTAATAATTACATCTTATTCATAGTCGTAAGGGAGGACTTTTGATTTTTTCACCTTAGATAAAGTCATAAAGGTTTTGAGTCTTTCAACTTCCTCGATCTGGGACAGTTTTTTAAAGAGAAGTTGTTCGTAGCTTTGGATATTCTTGGTGATGATCTTCAGAAGGAAGTCCCCGTCACCGGTGATGATATACGCTTCAGTCACCTCATTGATATCCATGATCTTTTCAATAAAATTATCCAATGCATTTTCCTTGTTCCATGCCAGGGATACCAAAACAAAAGTGCGGACATTGAGTCCGATTTTCTCTGCATTGACCTTGGCGTGGTAGCTCTGAATAATGTCCATGGCCTCCAGCTTTTTTACCCTTTCGAGGGTTGGCGCTGGTGAAAGTCCTATTTTTTTTGATAAATCCAGGTTCGTGATCTTACTGTTTTCCTGTAAAATCCTGAGAATTTTAAGGTCTATACTATCAAACTTGTCTGCCATATGTCACTATTTAGTTTTACGATGCAATTATAAAATAAAATACTAAAAGTATCCCAAATTACCTTAAATATATTTTATATAAAATATGTAAACTTATCTATTATTCTATTTTCTATTGAAAACGATGATCCCTAAGCCGGGTAAAATGACAAAAAAAAAGCCGGGATCTCAACCCCGGCTTAGAAACCAACTATGAAAAAACTCTCTACTTTGAATAATTAACGGAGAGTTGTCTGATTTGTTTGATAGCCGATGCCTTATTTAATAATAAATTAACAATCCCCCTTATGGAAAGACACCAAGATTCATATAATCGTTACCGACCTTGGTCAGGGCGCTCACAAATGCTGCCGTCCTGTAGTCATTAACTTTACGCCTTCTCTTGAACACCTCCCTGATCTGATAGAATCCGTTGATCATGGTTTCTTCAAGCCCGGAGCGAACAAGGTCGATTTCATCAGCTCCTTTGGTGATGACCGCCCGGTCTCTCATGGACACTGATTTTCCAGACATCTTTTCCACCAGGCTGACAATTTTGGCATAAGCATTCTCGTCAAACCGTTTTTCCATCCTTCCGAATCTGACATGGGAAAGGTTTTTCAGCCACTCAAAATAAGATACAGTGACCCCCCCTGCATTGGCATACATATCCGGCAGGATGATCACTCCTTTCTTGTATAAAATATCTTCAGCATCAGCCGTTACCGGTCCATTGGCTGCTTCAATGATGATCCTGGCCTTGACCTTTTTAACATTTTCTATTGTGATCTGACTTTCGAGTGCCGCCGGACATAGAATGTCGCAATCAATGCCGATCCATCCTTTCCTGTCTTTCAGAGTATGTGTCCCGGGAAATCCGAGGATCGTTTTCCTTGAACTCCTGTATTTCACAAGTTTGGTGATATCGATGCCCTTGGGGTCCACAATGGTCCCTTCGATCTCGGAAACACCAATGATCTTGATACCCCCTTCATTCTGAGATATCATCCCCGTGTAAGACCCCACATTGCCCAGGCCCTGGATCACCATAGTCTTTCCTTCAGTCCCGGTCTCCAGCCCAACGCTATCCATCTCCTCCTTTTGCGCCAGCAATTCCCTGAGGGCATAAAAAACGCCCCTTCCTGTTGCCTCGGTCCTCCCGCGTATGCCATTCTGGGCCACGGGTTTGCCTGTCACGCAACCGGCTGAGTCGATTTCGCCATTTCTCAATTGTTGGTAGGTATCCAGGATCCAGGCCATCTCACGAGATCCGGTCCCATAATCAGGAGCCGGCACATCGATACCGGGGCCAATGAAGTTCTTTCGCACTAATTCAACCGTATAGCGCCGTGTGATCCGTTCAAGCTGTTCTGCATTGTAGCTGCGCGGACTGACCTGGACTCCACCTTTTGCCCCTCCGAAAGGGACATCGACGAGGGCACATTTGTAAGACATCAATGCTGCCAATGCAATGACTTCTTCCCTGTTGACAAAACTCGAAAAGCGAATCCCCCCTTTTGTGGGTAACCTGTGGTGGCTGTGCTGCACCCTGAAGGCATTGATGGTTTGGAACTGCCTGCCGACTTTCACCGGGAAGGTCATCTGGTACACTGCATTCGGCTGTTTGATTTGTTCAAGAAGACCTTTGGGTAGATCGGTCAGGGCTGCTGCCTTATCATAGTTCCTGTTGACACTATCATAAAAACGAGCTTGTTTGTTTCTACTCATTGTTTAACAAATTTTCAATTTTCCGGATCTTTCTTTCCAGCCGGACCAGGTAGATTATAATCCCCAAAAACAAAATCAGAACAACGCCAACAACGACGTAAATCTTCCCGGTGTTCCGGAGGAAATCGTGTGATTCAGCCTGGGCAAATACCCATTGGGGGAGAATAAAAAAAGACCAGAAGAGAATTAAATAATATGGTTTCATTTGAATGGCTAAACTCGGTAATTTTTAATACTTGTCAAAGCTTTAAAGAGCTAATTTGCCGATTCAATTTTTTCGCGGATTCGCTTCATCCGGAAGGTCAGGTGCGCCATCCAATGACCAAGCAAAGCAAGGCCTGCAATAGCCGGATAAAAAACAGCCCTCAAGGTGTTGTCGAGGTCCTCCCCTCCCAGGGCAGGATTGCCGCCATTCCCGGGATGCAGGCTGTCAGTCAACCGGGGAACAACAAAGACCAGGGGGATCAAAGCGGCAAAAGCAAAAATATTGTACACCGCAGAAATGCGCGCCCGGCTGTCGACGGCCTTGATCGAAGCCCTGAGCACCCAGTAAGCAATATATATAAGCATCGCTACAGCGGTCATGTTCAGCTTAATGTCTGAAGTCCAGAATGTTCCCCAAGTATACTTTGCCCATAAACTGCCAGTCGCCAATCCAATGGTGCCATAAACGATGGCCACACCTGTGTAAGATGAAGACAATTGATCATACACCAGATCTCCGGCGGTTAAGTATTTGAAGCTGTAAAATAAAGAGACGATGAGGATCAGGAACATGGCCATCCAAATGGCCACATGGAAGAATGTATTCCTGATCGTTTCGTAAAGAATATGCCGGTAGGGAAACCGGAAAGCATTATTCTTTGAAAGTGCTGGCATGTCACCCTTCTCCCAGCGCGGACCGGGAATAGTGGGACTCAATTCAGACCCCTCGATAAACAGGGCGTCCGGGTAAAGGAAGTATCCATCCACAGGATTATTTATAATGATTGAAGCCCTGATTGATTTGCTGTCTTCGGGCAGGACACCTGGAATATTGAACCTGGCTGCCAGGTGATTGGCAGAGTGGATGTCTATTCCGTCCGCTGAAAGGTGGTAATCCTCATATTTCAGATATGCTGAGTGATCTGTGGAAGACAGCAACCGCGTATTGTATGTATGGATATCAATAATAATCACCTGACCACCTTTCACGCGTTGTGGCGTGTAAGAATAAATGCCGGGTTTCAAAGGAATGAGAAATCCAGCCAGGATGACATAGGCAAGAATAAAGACCGTCAACCATTGCCACCATTTGAGTCGAATCATGTCACTTAACTTATGATTTCCAAAGATAAGGCATAAGGAACAATGCCACCCCCACGGCCATAAGATCAATGCCGCCCAACCAAAGGAGATCTGACCGGACACTGCTGTCAAAGATCAGACCCGCTGCCACTGACGAGACTTTCATTGCCAGAAGGAGGACAGGGATCAGGACTGGCAATGAGAGTATTGCAATAAGCGTGCTTTGCCCGGAGCCCAGGGACGTCAGAGCTGAAATAAAGATGAGATTTACAGCAAAGCCAAAGCCCGACAAAAGCAACGTGATGGCAAATAATAATGGATCTTGTAACGTTTTGCCATAGAAAATATAAAATAACAGGATCAAAAGAACACCTGCCATGAGGATCTTGAACCAAGCGAAAATCATTTTGGCAAAAAAGTATTCAATAGGGTCATAAAGACTGTAGTAATACAACAGGCGTCGCCTCATTGTGCCGCCAAAACTGCCCAGAACGATATTCAAGGCTGTGAATAAAAGAATGATCCAGAACAGGGCGATCCACGTGAGACCCGTCATCGTACCGAAAACCCTGTAAACGACGTACATCACTGCTACCAGGTAAAGCATGGCCGCCCAAAATGCATGTTGTTCCCTGTATTCCAACAGGATTTCTTTTTTGAGCAG
>JBFKJL010000247.1:0-4178 GCA_041631795.1 Saprospiraceae bacterium
TCAAAATACATGCGTTCCGAGTTGTCTGACCAATGACTGATGTTTTTTTGAAATTGGCTGTAGGAGGCATACACTTTTTGGGCGTTCTGATCTGAGGCGACGAGATCATTGATGGCATCTTTGGCATAATCGCGAAGTGTGTCCAGGATATCACGTGAAAATGTCCGGATGGACACATTTTCCTCATTGATGAGTTTATTGAGGTAGATGCTGTTTTGGGCTTCAATTTCAGAGAGTGTCCAGTGATTCAACCTGTATGCGGCCGTTTTCACAATGGCTTTCAGATCATCGGGCAGCTCATCCATGACGGATTTATTCATAATGATCTCGAGAACAGTACCCGGTTCGTGCCAGCCGTTGACGTAGTAGTACCTGGCGATCTGATGGAAGCCCATCATATAGTCGTGGAATGGACCGATCCATTCTGTCGCATCGATGATGCCCCGTTCCAGTCCTGTGTACAACTCGCTTCCTGCGAGCAAGACTGGAGCGCCTCCCGCTTTTTCAAGCACCTTGCCACCGAGGCCGGGCATGCGCATTTTGAGGCCCTTAAAATCTGAAAGTGTATTGATCTCTTTGTTGAACCACCCGCCCATTTGAACACCTGTATTGCCACCCGCCATAGGGAAGAGGTTGTAGTCAGCATACAATTCTTCCCATAGTTGAAGACCACCCCCGCTATACAGCCAGGCGTTGATCTGCTGGGCATTCATGCCAAAGGGAACTGCGGCAAAAAACTGGGCTGCCGGTATCTTTCCCGCCCAGTAGTAGGCCGCAGAACTGGCGAGCTCCGCAGCGCCATTCCTCACAGCATCAAATGATTCCAGGGGTGGAACAAGTTCGCCTCCCCCAAAGACCTTGATCTCGATCCTGCGACCGGACATGACATTGACCCATTCCGCAAAGCGCTGACATCCCTCGCCCAGGATCGGAAAATTCGGCGGCCAGGTTGTGACCATCTTCCATTTGTATTTTTTCTGTGTAATGATATTGGCTGAAGATTGCTGGGAGACGCTCTTCCCGGAGAGTCCGCGCAGGACAAAAGGAAGGGATATCGTCCCGATGGCGAGGCCTTTGAAGAATTTTTTCCTGGAGAATTTACCCATTTGGCAAGATTTCGAGAATCGAGACCATACGATCTCGGGATCAGTCAATAATGATCCTAAATTAATCATATGCCTTGTCCAGACAAAATAATTTTCACTCCTCTACACATCTAAAAATGAGATCGTTAAGTTATCATTACTCATTATTCAATGCTCAATGCTCATTGTTTTTCGGTACCGGATCATACCCGCTGCCACCCCAGGGATGGCATCTGAGGATGCGCTTTGTACCCAGGTAAACGCCTTTGAACACGCCCCATTCCTGGACAGCTTCTACCGTGTAATGAGAGCAAGACGGTGTAAAGCGGCACGTAGGCCCAAGGAGTGGAGAAATGAGCTTTTGGTACACCCTGATCGGAAAAATGACGAGATATTTCAAAGGATTTTCCAAGAAAATGAGATGAAAGGTTTTGACAAATATAACAGGATGCAATCCATAATCATTCCATCGCCCCCAGGTAGTATGTCACCTTTGTCAGCCACTTCGAAGGGTCTTTTTCTTCACCGGGATCTGTCAGATATTCTTCTATTACAGGCGGATCATAGACCAGCCCATAGTCGCTCAGATAGCTTTCAATGGCATCATGGGCTTTGCTGAGTCCATGGTAATCCCCATAGTAATCGACCTGTACAGCCTGGCCTCCCTTGAGGGTGTAAGATGCTGCTCCCTTTATGCTCTTGGCTTCCTT
Source organism: Saprospiraceae bacterium (assembly GCA_041631795.1). GTDB lineage: Bacteria > Bacteroidota > Bacteroidia > Chitinophagales > Saprospiraceae > JBFKJL01. The sequence continues at coordinate 1,796 of JBFKJL010000247.1, forward strand.
GACCGGTATTGCTGCAGCCATATCGGTTTTTTTACTGAGCCCATCCCATGTGAAAAAGAGGCCACAAGGCATACCATCCATTTCCATTTTAGCTTGCTGAACCTTGATGAAGAGGGGGCCTAGATTTTGCGTGTAAAATTTATTGACATCAGACATGGGTATTTCCTGTCTGTTCATCACAAAAGATCGTACAGGCATATCCACTTCATTGATCTTGTACCCGGCGTAGATTTTATTTTCAATACGATCTTTGACCATTTTTTCGATGTTCTTGAAGCCTTTCCTGAAATTCTTTTTGAGGCCGCGCTTCATCATGAATGCCATCAGGTTCATCGGTCTCCCCATTTTTGTTTCGAAAGACCAGTTGACCGATGATGTATTTTCTTCCCCTTCAAATGTCCACCTGGCGATGCCATCGCCCCGGTCGCCGAAATTCATTTCAAAATCAAGTGCGTGATTGGGATCAGCCGCCACTATGGTCATTATGCCATCGCCCATTTTTTCACTCGTCCAGGAATAACTGGCGCCTTTACCAACTGTTTTATCACCGTATTCAATCGACATGGTCTCATCCATTTGTTGCCAGTCTCCCCATTCCTTCCAGGTTTCAAGATTTGACACTATGTTGTAGACCATATTCTTTGGCGCATTGAAAGTATGGCTCTGCTGGACTTCAACTTTTGTCGGTAGAACAAAAGCAAGGACGAGCAGGATAATGATCATGGCAAGGAGACCCCAGCCAATTCTTTTAAGGTATTTCATAAGAATCTTATTTCTGTGTTTTACGCAATCGAAATTGCATTATTAAATATATGACAATTCCGGTTAAAAGAGCACTGATGACAACCCATACGGCGGATGCCGCATTCTTGACTATGGCACTGCCAAAAATGACAATATAAAAGACCACGATAATACTGTAATGGATGTGCATCCCATGGATAATTTTTGGTGCAGTGTGTTTGAATCTTAAAATGATGGTCCCGCAATAAACATGGTAAATCGTCAAGAAGAGCACAAACAGGAGTTTAAGATGCATCCAGCCATTGCTTTTGAGCCATTCGAGCCCGAGCATGGCTATCATAGCGATCCCCAGGCCCCAGGTCAGGAAAAGGGTTGGATGACAGACGTACCTGAAGATATCGCTTTCAATACTGGCATAGTGTTGATTCAGGAGATGGTTGTTATCCCCGTTTTGACGTAAAAAACGGGACTGGCGGTTGAGCAGGTAAATAATAACCGTGAGGCCACCCAGCCACCCCATCATCACGATAATGTGGATTGTCTTAAGAATAAGATATTGCATGGTTTAATTCAAGGTCTGAGCACATTGCGGAGTCAAAATCAAATCGCTCGCAAAGATAGCATTTTTTACCGCCTTAGAATTTCAAAATTTTTGTGACTGCTGGCCCTCGCTTTGAGTCAATGACCAGGTAATATACGCCTTGAGGCCACGAATTTGTATGTATCATGATGGGCTGCGAGAAAGTAAACTGATCGACACAGCGCCCTGACAGATCCAGAATTTTTATGTTGAGTGCTGAATGCAACTCTTCATCCGTATCTATATAGAGAATATCGGTCGTTGGATTAGGATAAACCGCAATACTTACTATCCGCTTTGTTTCTGATGATGATGTGACTATAGCGGCATTGCTGGATCCCGGCGTCGGTGTCACGATAACATACTGGCCAGTACCATTTGGTAATCTGCCTATGGCTTCATCGCTTTCCATTGCATTGAATGCAATGCCATCGATAAGGATGCCCGCATCATCAAACAGGCCGATGAACTCACCCTGGGCGTCCAGTTTGAAACTTGTGTGCAAGGGCCCCTGTTCTTCGTCGCCATCGGCCCAGACGATCAGGTATTCCCCTGACCCGAGTGACATGTCCGGCAAGGCCCATTTGTCCGGGTTGGTTTCAGAATCAGACAGATATTTTTCTCCAAGGGCGATGGCACTGGTTCCGTAATTGTACAGTTCAACCCAGTCGTCATACTCTCCCGCTTCGTCAGCAATCGTCTCCCTGTTGCTGGCCATGAATTCGTTCACAGCCAATGTAAAGGTTGTGTTTCCGATAAAAATGAAGTTGGTTCCACAAGCCGGTAATCGGCCGATCTGACCGGCATTGTCTACAGCTTCGATAAAGTAATTCAGGTAGGTGATCTGGTTAAACGCGGGCAGGGCTATGCCAAAGATTCTGTCATTGGCAGCTTCGTCGCCGTGAAGGCCATCGTCGTACATCATGTTGCATGTATAATCATTTCCGCCTGTTTTATAACATAACCGCACCTCCGAAAGGCCGGTATCATCTGTCACGCGGGCACTGAACGCTACATCCTGAGAGGCCGTGGTGTGGGATTCAGAGAGCCCGGTGATAA
>JBFKJL010000248.1:0-4170 GCA_041631795.1 Saprospiraceae bacterium
AAGTAATCTTGATCAGCCAGTATCAATAACATATAAAACAGACGCACTATCATCCGGTGCTGTGATAAAAATCAGATATCGAAGTTCAGCTGGAAGCCCAAGTCACGTAAGGGTTAAAAACAGAATACTTATTATTGATAATCAATAGCAAGATTGATCGATAATAGTAATTAATGGACATTGCAGGTATCAGTGTGTGACACACTAGGTTTTATTCTTCACGCCTGCTTATGCACCTAAAACGTTAAGTACTATATTTTGAAGAAGTAAGAGACGGCAAGTAACAAGGTGTAATAACGCAAGTGTTCGTTCTTCGCATTTGCACATACACTAAACCGTTAATTGCTTTTTAAGCCCTGACAGATTTAAAAGTAGCTGTCATTTGACAACTATCATTTTTTCCTATGACAGTCATCAGTGCATTTCTCAGGAATCTGTACGAACTAGCCTGATCGGAAAAGCCTTAGGACATTGAAAATTCTCCTTGTTATCGGCGTTGTTTTTGTTGTTGTATGCCTGGTCATCATCCTTGTCGCATTGTTCACACCTTTTAGATTGCGCATCAGCAGCACAAATGGAGAAGCGGTTGTCAACTGGTCGCCCTGGGTCAGGGCAGGGATCCATTCCGGACATGGACCGGAAGGTCTGTTTTTCATCCTGGCACCGGGTTGGAAGAAATTCTACTCATTTGATGATGTGATCAGTCGCATTGGGCGTCGTCCCCAAAAGAAAAACCGAGGTATAATTGAAAGGCGATGGTCGAAAAAGTGGCTGAAACCAAAGAAATTTTGGAAAATGCTTCGGGCGGTGCGCGTCAACCGGTTAAACATCCAACTGGATACGGATGACTTTGTCCATAATGCATACCTCGTTCCTGTATTTGAAATGTTCAGCTTCAAGACCGGATACCACACCCACATCAATTTTATGGGGAGGAATGAAATTGAGTGTGACGCGGAGAGTTCCCTGTACAGGATGCTTAAGGCATGGGTGTTTTAGATACGATTGTTCATTATAAAAAATAACATTATGGATATACAATTCAAAGAAATGCTAGGAGAAATCACCCACTTCATGGAAAATGAAGCTGCAGCGAAAACGGTGATCGGTGATCCGTTTAAATTGGGTGAGTTTGACTGTATTCCCGTGATCCGCGTAGGAATGGGTTTTGGCAGTGGAGGCGGAGAAAGGGATGTGGTTAAAAAAGAACACGATGAAGGTATTGGTGCTGGTGCTGGAATGGGGATCGATCCAATTGGATTCCTGGTTTCCAAAGGTCCGGATATCAGCTTTATTCCCACTAAAACCAATTCCGGCTTGTCTGCTGCATTTGAAAAAGCGCCTGAGTTGATCAACAAATACCTTGACACCAGGAAAAAAGAAGCAGCAAGCAACTAAACCTGGAAGTTTAAGCATTAGTTTAGGAAGAAGCCGCAGGTGCTGCAAAGCGCCTGTGGCTTTTTTGTTTTGCTTTTGTGAAGAAAATCAGTTGGTCCGATAGGCGATATAGTTTAATTTAGATCCATGGATGTTGCAGTCATTGGGGGTGGGGCAGCCGGATTTTTCTCGGCCATCAATGTGAAAGAAAACTTTCCGGAGTCCAGGGTGATCATATTTGAAAAATCCAGGAAATACCTGTCCAAGGTCCGGGTTTCAGGCGGCGGAAGGTGCAATGTGACTAACGGAACCCCCAATACCAGCGCATTGTTAAAAGGTTATCCCCGGGGCAGTCAATGCCTGAAGCGTTTATTCAGGACCTTTAACAACAAGGATGTCATGGCGTGGTTCGAGTCCCGTAGTGTGACTCTCAAAACTGAAGATGACGGCCGGGTATTTCCGCAATCTGATAATTCTGAAACCATCATCAGGTGCCTGCTGAACGAGATACAGCAAAGGGGTATCCAAATCTCAATGCAGAAGGAAGTGAAACAGATCATTCGCGAAGGAGACCAAATAGTTTTGCATTTCAAAGGCACAGATTCGAAACCACAGTCTTTTGATAATGTCATTGTAACCACGGGTGGTTCTCCAAAACTCCAGGGGCTGCAATGGCTTGCAGAAATTGGGCATCAAATCATTCCACCGGTGCCATCATTGTTTACCTTCAACATGCCCGGGGAAACGATCACCGGGCTCATGGGGGTAGTTATTGAAAATGCCCTTGTGCGGATTGAAGGCAGCCGGCATGAAACTTCGGGACCAGTCCTCATTACACATTGGGGTATGAGTGGTCCTGCGATACTCAGGTTGTCCTCATTTGCTGCCCGGGATCTGCATGCCACGAAATACAATTTCAGGATCAGGATCAATTGGGTCAACATTAAAAACCAGGATGACGTGGCCTCAATGGTTCAATCAATTTTTTCAGAGAATCCGCAAAAACAACTGGGCAATCTTCGGCCTCTTGAGCTGCCATCGCGTTTCTGGCATTATATAATTGACCGTGCCGGGATGGAGCAAAATAAAAAGGTTTTGAACTTCGGTCGCAAATCGATCAATAAACTGGTGACAATCCTGACAAACGACCAATACTACGTGTCGGGTAAGACCACGTTCAAGGAGGAATTTGTGACCTGTGGTGGCGTCAGTCTCGAAAGCATCAACCAAAGCACGATGGAGAGCCTGGTCGTTCCGGGCCTGTACTTCGCAGGCGAAATTTTGGATATCGATGGCATTACCGGGGGATACAACTTTCAGGCGGCCTGGACGACCGCCTACGTTGCTGGCCAGTTGATGTAAAACGTTTTGGCGTCAGCCACCCGTTCAACTGCCCATAAAGATCTCGTCATCAGTGTAATAGTCGACGAGGATAGGGGTGTGGTCTTCGTCTTCGTTGATCGTTTTATAGGCCAGGATATGGATGATGTCCCCTTCCTGGAGGTATTGGGCCAATCCACCATTGGCTTTTATGCAGCGAGATCCCCGTTTCCCCTTGAGGATGTAGGTCTTTATACGCACGTCCTTGTCCCTGGCATTGACCTCTACCTTTTCCCATTCCCGCATATTGGCGGCCTCCATGAGTTCTTCGTCGATGGTGATCGATCCTTTATAATCCTTGCTGGCCTCGGTCACGACAGCAATCCTGATCTTGCTTTTCAATACTGTGATCATAACTTTCAGTTTTCCTTGAGTCACATCAAGAGCCTTATCTCAAACGATGCGAAAATCATTGGGCAAATATATCATAAACTTCAGGATCAATGGCCCTTAAATTCAAATGCTGAATTTTGTGAATTGAAACTTCGGGCTGAATAAAGCACCATATGCATGAACGCGGATGATTAAAATTTATCCTATTTTCGGTTTACAGCAAAACTGAACTCAAATGAAAATGATATGGACCATCCTTGTTTCTTTTTTCTTGCTCAATGCCTGTGGTCTTGAGCCGGATACATCAGGCAATACACTCTCAATTAATAATGAAAGACCAAGTCTTGAGAATGCGGTCATATACACAACAGCCAAAGACACGGACATGCGATTGACCCGGTCCGGGGAATATACATTCCAGCAGGGCGGTCAACCCCTGGAAACTGAGATGTCTGTGTTTGTCAACCCGCAAAAGACTTTTCAGAGCTTTATTGGCATTGGTGGAGCCATCACAGACGCATCGGCAGAGGTGTTTGCCCAATTGCCCGGGGACAAACAGGAGGAACTCATGGATGCCTATTTTTCTGAAGAGGGGATAGGGTACAGCCTCTTGCGGACAAATATTCACAGTTGTGATTTTAGCAGTGGCCTCTTCACCTACATCGAGGAAGGTGATGTGGAACTGAGCACCTTTAGCGTAGAACGGGATCTGGAATTCAAGATCCCCATGATCAAGCGCGCTATCGACAAAGCTGGAGGCACTCTCCTGACATATGCGAGCCCCTGGAGTCCGCCGGCATTTATGAAAAGCAACAACAACATGCTTCAGGGCGGATCCTTGCTCCCGGAATTTTACGATGCCTGGGCTATGTATTACGTGAAGTTTATCAAGGCCTACGAAGCCCTGGACATTCCTGTGTGGGGCCTGACCATCCAGAATGAACCGATGGCAACCCAGCGATGGGAGTCGTGCATTTACACAGCAAAAGAAGAACGGGATTTTCTGAAAAACCATCTGGGTCCCACCCTGGCACGGGAAGGTCTCGGTGACAAAAAGATTGTTGTCTGGGATCACAACCG
>JBFKJL010000249.1:0-4159 GCA_041631795.1 Saprospiraceae bacterium
TCCAAAGGCGATACCGCCGTGTGGCGGCGCCCCATATTCAAAAGCACCCAACAGGAAGCCAAATTGCGCTTCCGCCTCTTCCTTCGTGAATCCCAGCAGATCGAAGTTGCGCTGTTGCAACTGCCTGTCGTGTATCCTTATCGAACCACCTCCGATTTCCACCCCATTAATGACAAGGTCATAGGCATCAGCACGCAGGCTTTTCATGGTGTCATGGTCACCTTCGAGCATCCTGGACACATCTGCCTTTTTGGGCGATGAGAATGGATGATGCATGGCATGGAAGCGCTCTGAATCTTCATCCCACTCTAGAAGAGGAAAGTCTACAACCCACAGCGGTTTGAATTCACCCGGATCCATCAGACCCAACCGACGGCCCATCTCCAGCCGCAGTTCATTGAGTTGTTTTTGAGTCTTTTCTTTTTCACCGCACAGCAGGAAGACGATGTCACCATTTTGGGCATCGAATTCCTCGGCCCATTCCATGAAATCGGCGTCGCTGTAAAACTTGCCAACAGTGGACTTGATCGTCCGGTCTTCGTTGTATTTCACATAGACCAGACCCCTAGCCCCTATTTGTGGCCTTTGTAACCATTCGGTCAGTTGTTTCAGGTCTTTATTGGAATACTCTCCGGCAATACCTTTCGCACAAATGCCACCAATGTACTCGGCATTGTCAAAAACACCAAAACCCCTGCCTTTTGCAAATACTGATGCATCCACAATTTGCATCCCGAACCGGGTATCGGGTTTGTCGCTTCCATAACGCCTGATGGCATCATCGTAGGTCATGACCGGGAAATCAGGCAATTCAATATCCAGCATGGATTTGAACAAATGCTTTGTCAAACCTTCAAATGTATGCAGGACATCATCCCTGGTTACAAAGGACATCTCGCAATCGATTTGTGTAAACTCAGGTTGTCTGTCTGCCCTAAGGTCTTCATCTCTAAAACATTTGACGATCTGGAAGTATTTATCAAAACCAGCTACCATGAGGATTTGCTTGAACGTCTGGGGTGATTGCGGGAGGGCGTAAAATTCGCCTGGATTCATCCGGCTTGGTACAATAAAATCCCTGGCACCCTCCGGTGTACTTTTGATCAGGTTGGGCGTTTCCACTTCAATGAATCCCTGCTCAGACAAATATTTTCGAGTTTCAATAGCGCATTGGCTTCTGAAAATTATATTGCGCTGCAACGGACCCCGGCGCAGATCGAGGTACCTGTAACTCATTCTCAACTCATCTCCTCCGTCGGATTCATCCTCAATTGTGAATGGCGGTGTCAGAGCCGGATTCAGGATCTCAAGGTGATCGACATCAATTTCAATATCTCCTGTTGGCCTGTTTGGATTTTTATTGCTGCGTTCCCGCACAGATCCTTCGATTCGAATAACGAATTCCCTTCCCAGCTTCCTTGCCTTTTCAGTCAGCTGGGGCTTTTCATCCATATTGAAAACCAGTTGCGTTATACCATAACGGTCCCTGAGATCGACAAATGTCAATCCTCCCAGGTCCCGGCTTTTTTGCACCCACCCGGATAACACAACCCTCTGGTCAATATTTTTCATTCGGAGTTCTCCGCAATTGTGCGTCCTGTACATATCGTTCATTTTATGATCCGCAAAAATACATTTTATATCCACCGCAGTATAGTTGGGGCATTCACTTTTTAGAGAATTGTACAACCTTTGTATCTTGCTTCTCATTTAATCAAGGAGATGGCCACAATTTCGCTGAATACTATCAAGGCGCCCATTAAAAATGAACTCGATGCATTCGAGAAGCATTTCCGCGATTCCATGAAATCCCATGTGCCCCTGCTGGATAAAATCACCTACTACATCGTACAGCGAAAAGGCAAACAGGTCAGGCCGATGTTTGTATTTCTCAGTGCCCGTATTTGGGGAGAGATTACAGAATCGACCTACATCGCTGCCTCATTAGTTGAACTCCTTCACACAGCCACCCTAGTCCACGATGACGTTGTAGATGACTCAGATATGCGTCGCGGATTCTTTTCCATTAACGCCTTGTGGAAGAACAAGATTGCCGTGCTTGTAGGGGACTACCTCCTGTCGCGGGGACTCCTGCTCGCCCTTGACAACGGCAAATTCAAACTTCTTCAAATCGTGTCCAATGCTGTTAAAGAAATGAGCGAAGGGGAATTGCTTCAGATCGAAAAAGCAAGACGCTTAGACATCGAAGAAAGTATTTATTTCGACATAATCCGCCAAAAAACAGCCTCCCTCATTGCTGCGTCATGTAGTGTAGGGGCTGCATCCGTCACCAATGATGAAGACATCATCAGCCGCATGAAAGAGTTTGGTGAAAAGATCGGCATCGCATTCCAGATCAAGGATGACCTGTTCGACTACGGGAATTCATTCATTGGCAAGCCGAGAGGGATTGATATCAAAGAAAAGAAGATGACCCTCCCGTTGATACACGCTTTGAAATCCGCCTCTGAATCGGACAGGCGGCATATCATCAACATGATCAAAAAAGACAGTACCAACAATAAAGTGGTCCGGGAAGTCATCGATTTTGTAAAAAGTCGCAATGGCCTGGATTATGCTGAAGACCGCATGCTCAGTTTTAGGGCGGAAGCCCTGGAATTGCTTAAGGTATTCCCGGCATCCGATTCGAAAAACAGCATGCGCGATCTCGTCAATTTCATCATAGAGAGGAAAAAATAATTATGAAATACATCATTATCTTGACTTTAACGACTGCAATTCAGCTGGCCTTTGGGCAGGACCGCCTGACAGGGCACAATTTTGCGACGCGATCTGAAGTCATTGCCCAAAATGGCATGGCCGCGACATCTCAGCCCCTATGTACCCAGGTCGCCCTTGATATTCTTAAAAAAGGCGGCTCTGCCATCGATGCCGCCATAGCTGCAAATGCCTGTCTTGGGCTCATGGAACCTACTGGCAATGGTATGGGAGGCGACCTCTTTGCCATCGTCTGGGACAGCAAAACCCAAAAGTTACACGGCCTCAATGCTTCAGGGCGTTCACCGCATTCATTGACCCTCGATTATTTCACCGAAAACGGTTATGAAAAGATTCCCAGTCACGGACCACTGCCTGTCTCTGTTCCTGGTTGTGTGGACGGTTGGTTTGAATTGCACAAGAAGTTTGGCCAGTTGCCTATGGAAGAAATCCTTCAACCGACAATTGATTATGCCCGCAAGGGATTTCCCGTTTCGGAACTCATTGCGTACTATTGGGGGCGCAGTGCCAGATTCCTTTCCCGGTTTGACGGATTTTCTGAAGTGTTTAGTCCTGGTGGCAAGGCTCCCGGCAAAGGAGATATTTTCAAAAATCCTGACCTGGCCAATACCCTTGAAAAGATAGCCCGGGGCGGAAGGGATGCCTTTTACAAGGAAGATATTGCCCGTACGATCGCAGAATATATGAAGGCCCAGGGAGGATTCCTTTCCTATGAGGACCTGGCAAGCCATACCTCTGAATGGGTCGAACCTGTCTCTACAAATTACAGGGGATATGATGTGTGGGAATTGCCACCAAACGGCCAGGGAATTGCAGCTTTGCAGATCCTCAACTTGCTTGAGGCTTATGACGTCTCAGAAATGGGTTTTGGGACCCCTGAGTACATTCATCATTTTGTCGAGGCGAAAAAGCTTGCATTTGAAGACCGGGCCTATTATTATGCAGATCCGAACTTTAACGACATCCCTGTGGATATCCTTATCTCAAAAGAATATGCCAATAAGCGCAGATCTTTGATTGACCCTGAAAGAGCTCAAAGAAAAATGAATGCCGGAGCATTGGAACACGGTGAAACCATTTACCTCAGCGTGGCTGATAAAAACGGCACGATGGTATCCCTCATTCAAAGCAATTACAGGGGAATGGGCTCCGGGATGACTCCACCAGGTCTCGGGTTCATCCTTCAGGACAGGGGGGAGCTTTTTTCTCTTGAAAAAGGCCATTTCAATGTCTATGCACCAGGAAAAAGGCCATTTCATACGATTATTCCGTGTTTTGTCACAAAGGATGGGCTCCCGTATATAAGCTTTGGCGTGATGGGCGGTGCCATGCAGCCCCAGGGCCATGCCCAGGTTGTCATCAATATGGTGGATTTTGGCATGAACCTACAGGAAGCCGGCGATGCGCCAAGGATCAGGCA
>JBFKJL010000250.1:0-4091 GCA_041631795.1 Saprospiraceae bacterium
AAGAAACAATGGGAGCATCCTGCATCCGGCATACAGCATTGCTGGGCACTGAAGTCCGGACAATCGCAGTGTGTGGTGGTTCAGGACGATTTCTCCTGGAAGAGGCTTTGCGCCAAAACGCCGATGTTTATGTCACCTCTGATTTTAAGTATCACGATTTCTTTGATGCCCATGGAAAAATCGTAGTCGCTGATATCGGGCACTATGAAAGCGAACAATTGACCATTCAATTATTACACGGGATTTTGACTGAGAATTTTAATAACTTTGCGTGCCATTGCACAAAAGTGAATACAAATCCAATAAATTATTTGATATAAATGACTAAAAAGATCGTAACCATCAAGGACAATCTTCAGCATCTCTGGGACCTACAGGTGATAGATTCACAAATTGACAACATCAAGATCCTCAAGGGTGCGCTGCCCATTGAAGTGAGCGACCTGGAAGATGAGATCCATGGGCTGGAGATAAGGATCAGCAAATTAAAAGACTCTGTTGAGGCTATTGACCACGAGATATCCAATCACCAGGCCAACATCAAGAACAGCCAGGCCCTGATTGAGCGATACAACAAGCAGCTGGATGATGTTAAAAACAATAGGGAGTTTGAAGCCCTGACCAAGGAAATAGAACTTCAGAATCTCGAAATCCAGTTGTCCGAAAAGAAGATCAGGGAAGCCACTGAAGGTAAGGGGATGAAGCAGGAGATCCTGGATTCGACATCAGAGAAGTACGATGCCAAGATCAAGGATCTTGAACTGAAAAAAAAGGAACTCGATAAGATCATTGAAAAAACGGACAAGGAGGAGAACTCCCTCAATAGAAAATCCAAAAAACAACGCCAGCAGATCCCTGAAAGGTTATTGCGTTCCTATGACAAGATCAGGTCCCGTTACAAGAACGGGCTGGCTGTGGTGACCCATCGCAGGGAATCCTGTGGAGGATGTTTTAACCGCATACCTCCCCAGGTCCAGATTGAGCTTGGCATGCACAAGGAAATCGTCGCATGTGAGCACTGTGGTCGTGTACTCGTTGACCATGAAATCGCTGGAGTTACCGAGGATGCACTTTCCTGATTGGCAGAATAAAACAAATTCGAAAAGCCTCTGTACATCATGTATTGAGGCTTTTTTTTCAAGAATATTCAATTGATTTGATGGTCTGATGGTGCGCATTTTTTTCATCTTTTTTTACACTTTCACTATTGTGCGGGGCGATTGCCAGGATCATCATTTCACATATGATGCCAGGTGCTTTGACATCTATCAATCCATTCTTGAGCTTCGCCTGGACATTGCTGGACAGCAGGTCGACCATGGCAGAATACAGGACCCCGGTAACCTGGCATATTTGCACCTTGAAAATTACATTGACTTTATCCGGCTTTTTATCACTGAAGACGAAGACTTGTATAAGTCGCTTCGTAAGAACAAAGACAATCGTGTCAGGTCCATTAAAAATCATCTCCACAAGGGATCACCCTACTACCGGTTTGCACTTGCCGAGATCAATCTTCAATGGGCGGTCACACATGCCAAGTTCAATCACCTCTTTACAGCTGCCAGGGATATTCTCACAGCCTATAATTACCTGAAGGAAAACGACAAGAGTCATCCTGATTTCATATACAATAAGAAAAGTCTCAGCGTCATTCATTCTCTCATTGAGACCCTGACGATTCCCGGGTTTATCAAACGCTTTTTGGGAATGAAGGGTTCTGTGGACCTGGGGCTTCGTGAAATAGAATACGTATTGGACAACACACGATCACAGCCATACTTGTTCAAGGAGGAAACCCAGGCCATCTATGCATTTATTTTGTTTTACCAGGCCAATGAAAGAGAGAGGGCGTGGAAATTTATCCGGGAGAGCACCCTTGACCCCACAAAGAGTGGTCTGGCGTGCTTCCTCCACACAAAGCTTGCTCAGCATTCAGGGAAGAACGAAGAGGCCCTGGCCATCCTTGACAGTTACAAGCCTTCTGCAGACCAGGAAAGATTTCTGTACCTGGAACTTCTCAAAGGTATGTGCCGGCTGTCCAGGCTCGATACCACATCGACCAGGTATATACAGACTTTTCTCACAGAATTCAAAGGAAGACACTACATCAAGGAGGCTTATCAGAAACTGGCATGGGCCGCTCTTGTTTTTGATGCGGATACGGCACAGTACCTGGAATACATGCAACGTGCAGACAAATATGGCTACGACTTCCTGGATGGGGACAAGCAGGCTCAGAAGGAGGCGGATCTCGGCATTCCACCACACCCCATCTTGCTCAAGGCTCGATTGTTGTTTGATGGGGGGTATTACACAAAGGCATACCGCGCAATGATCGAACGGGAACCCGGCTTTGAAAATGATGAAGATCACAGTATAGAATATTATTACAGGCTGGGGCGGATAACACAGGCACTTAAAAATTACCCGGATGCTCTCAAATATTTTGGCAGGACGATCAATTCAGACAATGAAAGGAAATTATATTATCCATGCAATGCGGCCCTTCAGATGGGCCTCATCTATGAGGAGCAGGGTGATTTTACATCAGCAGAAAGATACTATAACATCTGTTTATCCCTTTCCCCGGATGATTACAAAAGCAGCCTGCATCAAAAGGCGCGGACGGGACTGATGCGCCTAAAAAAAGAATAAGCCTTCAAAACTTTTTCTGAAGGCTTAATACCATTTAACACCCTTAATATTGAGAATTATCTTTAGTCGTTCTTCATAATATTTCAAATGTAAGGGCCTTAAACCTTTGGTACAAGAATTTTGAGGACGAACAGGGTGTTTTGCCACATACTTTCCATTTGATAAAAAAGTCGATGATCGCATAGGGGTAGATGACCTTAACGGATTTCACCAAGGACATCATTGGATTATACACGGACAATGGCAATCAACCTGACCAGCTCATTGTTGCGAGCGAGAAAGCAAAGGTTATCATGGGTGAAAACAGGGTGCCTGTTACACTCACATATCTGACAGCCGGCGAATACTGGATCATGCAGGTTTTTAATGCGGGTGCCGAGATTTTTGAACGCAGTGGCAACGCAACGGCGCATTTTGTTTCGCACCTGTTTAATACAGAATTGCCCGGTCAATTGTCGGGGACAACCGCATTTGATGGGGACCTGTACAGGCTGTGGATCGAGGTGTGTGAGGATACCGATGAAGACGGCATTGATGATGTGAACGATAATTGCATCGTTGACTATAATCCTGATCAAAATGATGTCGATGGAGATGGCATAGGCAATCTTTGTGATTCCCTTAATGTGGTGTCCACCTTGTCTGATATCCAGGGCCATCTCTACCTGGATGATTTTTATTCCGGTGTCATTCTCAGGTCCAGTAACGGTTCTTGCTGGATGGTTACAGTCAATGATACGGGTCAACTGGAGACGTTGCCTGTTGAGTGTCCGTGAAGAGGGTGGCGAGACTGTGTTCACCTACACTAATTCTACGAATATAATGAACGTCAAAGATGGTCAGTGGACAAGGTGTCTCCTTTGACGATTTTTTGGTGAGAGAGTTCGCCTTCGCCAAGGCTTCGGCGAACAGGGGTTTATATTTTTTAAAAGAGTCTTTTGTACAGGAATGCCCGTCCGGAACCTGTTTTCAGGTATTTTTCAAATTTAATGGCCTTGTCCTTGTCTTTGAAAATGATGTAGGTTATCAAGTCTATAGGTCTTCTTTTCCTGGTGGAGATCACTTTCCCTTTATTATGTCTCTTTAGTCTGGCTTCGAGGTTTCGGGTGAATCCTGTGTAAGATTTATTGTCTCTGCATTTGAGAATGTAAACATAGTATTTCATATCTGATATAATGGGACAGGGATGAAGTAAGGTGAACGCTTTGAAGTATTTCTTTTGCAAAACTTTGATTAAAATGTAATCGCCTTCGCCAAGGCTACGGTGAATACTGTGCGGCCAGAACGCCGTCGCTCGCAAGAGTCCTATTAATTTGAAATGTGGGCAAAAAAATGCTCGCCGTCGCTTTTTCAAAAATTCGCTAGCTAACGCGGTCCAGAGCGCCGTAGCTCGCTTGTGCACTATTTAATCTGAAATGTGGGCAAAAAAATGC
>JBFKJL010000251.1:0-4084 GCA_041631795.1 Saprospiraceae bacterium
GTACGGATTGAGCTTGGAATCGGGGTGAAAGTCTGAAAAGACCTGGGCTGAGAAAAATCCCATGGCGGCAGTTGTAGATGTATGCCCGGACACAAAAGAGTACCTCGAGCCCCTTGTGAGCTTTTCATTGTCAGGCACATCGGGATTGTACGTAAATGGCCTGAAGCGCTTGGCGGCCGCCTTGAGCATATTGACAACCCCATCTGTGAGGAAAAATGTTTCCACCAGCATGCCGACCACGGCTTCACCTTCGTGCCAGCATCGCCCTTCGAAGTAGTGCAAAAAAGGCAGTATGGGCATGGTGAAGAGCATGTAATCACTGACCTTGTCCGCCGACTTGCTGTAATTGTTTGTGGCCCCCCTGTCAAATACCCAGACATTGTTACGGTCCAGGGTCATCAGGTCCTGAGTATTGATCTTGTCAGCGTTGTTTTTCAGTACGTGGCTACCACCCCACATGGTCCCTGATGCAAAAATGATAAAACCGTCTTTCTTGATGTCCCAGTTGTACATTTCCTCCTCGTCGTGATCATGACTGTTATAGGTATCGGTGTGTTGAGCAAAACATGAGCTGCAAAGGCAGGTGAGCCAGAATAGAGCGATTGTGACAGCGGTGATCCGGGAATATATATTCATGCAACGTCGACTCATTGGTTGGCAAGATAAAAAAACCGTACAACGTGAACGCAACAGTAGCGGTGAAGATTGTGTTATTCAATTATTCCAGGGGATCATGACCCCTTGAAAGAATATTGTGTGAATTTAAGATCTCACGACCTAATAAACCCCACCACATTCTCCATCAAATCTTCATGCAACGCCAACTCCGGGTCACTATAGGTTCTGATATTCTCAGCCCGGTCAATGGATGAGACTTTGAGGACATGATTCATGCCATCGATGACGGCCAGACGCGCTGAAGGCAGACCTTGCTGCAACAATTTCGCATCATCAACAGAGACCTGGATGTCGGTCGTGCCCTGTAAGATGAGTACTGGCATGGCCAAGCTTGCTATCTCAACGCCCGGGTCGTATTTAAACCACGAGATAAGATACGGCTGAACAGACGGCCTGAAAAGCGTGTTCAGCAAGATCGGCACCTGTCCGACTGTGTCACCTTTTTCTAGAGCCTCCAGAATGGGAAAAGATTGATCTTTCACGAAATCAGGCTGGCTCTCCAGTTGGGCACGAATTATATCGGCTGCGGGTTTTCCGGGACCTGCGACTGAAATGAATCGGTCGGCATCTGCATTTTTTGCGGCAAGCATACCGATCAGTGAGCCTTCGCTGTGGCCAAGAACAATGACTTCTTTAAACCGGGCATCACCACGGAGAAGACCGACCCATTGTACAGCATCCCTAACGTAATTTTCGAAGCACAGATCGACCTCACTTAATCCCGCACTTTGACTTTCCCCAATGCCGCGCTTATCATAGCGCACAGAAGCTATGCCTTCCGCATAAAGTCCTTCTGCCAGCATTTTGAACACATTGTTTTTCATCATCGGATTATTGCCATCTCTGTCAGTGGGACCGGATCCGGCAATCATCAAAACGACAGGGGTCTTTTGATCCGTTTGTATAGAAAGCAGGGTCCCATGAATATCCCCTGATTCAGTGTTGAGAACAATATCCTCTGCCATTTGTGCCGGCAAATTAAGGCAATTACTTATTGATAAAAGAATGAAGATATGTAGTCGCAAAGTACCCATTTTAATTCATAAATGACGGACAAAAAATTAAAAAGATAAAGAGTTATCAAAATAGAAGTGAGACAGGATTGTCTATTGACTAAAAAACCGCCCCGATTTCTCGGGACGGCTTATTATACTTCATTCTGCAAATAGAGCGTTATTGCATTATTCTGTAAATGCATAATTTATGCCAAACATGATCATCGACGTCGTCATTTCATAGGACACATTGCTCATGGGCACCTCTCCCAGCGGCGGGAAGTTTTGAATCAACATAGGATTGTACAACGGTCCGGATGTGGCGCCGCCACTTGTCCCGTAATGGAATGTTGTATTCACGGTGACTTTTGAATTGACCATGTAACCCAGGCCAAACTGGAAAGCATTCTTGATGACCGCCGTGGCCGGTACAGAGAAAAATGCAAGTTCCTCCGTGATCGGATTTGTACTATAAGTATACCCTAAGCGGAGCGGCAATTTATCGATGCCCTTGTACTGGAATCCGGCAGAAATGATGCTGATGTTTTCCCATCCAAAACCGGCGACTGAAGCTGTAGGCGTCCATCCTCTGGCTTCAAAGCCATCTGTATTCTTATAATCCACATACCTGTAATCGAGCCCAAAATCGAAATTATCCCCCATGTAGCCGACGCCCACTGAATAAATAGCAGGATAATCCATGTGGAATGCCGGTCCCTCGGCAGTTGTACCATCGAGGTAATCGCTGGTAAATTCAAAATCTGAAAAATGCTGGGTAGACTTATAGGAAGCCCCGATATTGAAACCAGAATCCGTCATGTACAAGACACCCGCCTGGAATCCAAATCCTATGGCACTCGTCTGTTCACTTGTAGGATAACCAGCCATCGTTGGAGAAGCAATCGGATTGGGCTCAAGGGCCAATGCCGCATAATTGATTGTCGGCGCTATACCCACACTGAAATTAGTCGACACCTCATAGGCATAGGACAACCCCACCTGGAGCAACTGGTAATCGGATTCCACCCTTCCAAATCCGCCCATGGCTTGTGGAAAATTAATGGGATTACTCATGCTCTCGGGAAAAGTGACGCCAAATCCACTGATGCCAAACGCTGACACCCCAAATGTATGTTTGCTGTCAGCCTTGCCAAAGACCATTCCAATTGATGGCAGGATAGATGTTCCTCGATCATCTTCAGTCACACCGGATATCGTACCGGAAAAATCAGGAAGAGGAGCCGTTGAGGACACCTCCGGGGAGGAAAAGAACAACCCGGCATCAATAGCCAGAATTTTTGAGTCAAATTGCGATATGCCCGCCGGGTTCCACTGCAATGAGCCGCTGACATCTACAGGCAATCCCGTTGCCGCGCCGCCCATAGACATATTGACGCTGCCGATGCCTTGCATAATATGCCCAGTCTGTCCCATCATAAGACCGGAAGCAATTATAAATAATACATTCAAGATTAATTTTTTCATTGTAGGTGTTTTAATTACAAAATTTCATGTGTTTCATACCGAAAATTATATATCAACCTTCCATGTATGGCTGATATAAATCAATGCCCCTATGACCCGGATCATCAACAAATGTTTTTCGGATAAAATTTTATTTGCCCGAATATTTAACTGTAATCTGATCAACTGTCAGGACGTCAATCAACTAAAAAAATCGAAAATAGACCATGCAGGTTTGACCAATGTGACCTGGGTCACACAAGAAACCATGCGGAGGAGGAATTCATTTGACCTTTCTTTTTGAGCCTGATGGTATTAACCCCTAGATTCCCCACTCCGAGCTTCATCATCAGCCGGGTGATCGTCCACGTTAAAGTATGTGAAATCACTATTGACAAAATCTTCAAAAGCAGGATGGATCCGGGCAAAGGCAAGCATTTCATGATTGAATATATTTTCCTTTTCGGGGAGACCACACTCAACAGATTTCTTGAGGCATTCATAAGATTGTGTAACATCTTCGAGCAACGAATAGCAACAGGCCATATGAAAATAGATCTCAGCATCATTGGGAGAGAGGTCCATAGCAAGGTTAAATACTTTTAAAGCTTCCTGGGGTTCATAGTCCATGAGAAGTGCTATGCCCTGCTTGATATACTTGTTCTCTGGCTGCCTTGACTGGCCACCCATCGGGACTATCTTGTTCTCAACCACCATTTCACCATTTCTCCTCAAATCAACCAGGACTTGCATCCCGTTGGTCAATTTGGTTGTCAAAATGTAACGGGCAGCTTCCCCGTTTTCCACAACGACAAAATCATGATTTGTGCCCATGATAGATGATTTTTTTGAAACTTCCACACCATTGGCAATGATGGTCTCCACACCCAGCCAGTTGTTGTGAAATTCTATAACCGTTATGCCATTTTTTAATTTAAGGTAGTGCA
>JBFKJL010000252.1:0-4078 GCA_041631795.1 Saprospiraceae bacterium
ATTAAGATCAGTGGCTATGAGGGCATTCCAAAATCCTGTATAGTCCATATCCAAAACATCCCCTGTGATGTCTGTGAAAACGCTTCCGTCATTCTGCAGGAAGGTCAGTTTCATCCACTCCCCTGCCAACACCAGATCGGGATCTCCGTCCTCATCGACATCTGACCATACGGCATCCGTGACCATCCCGATCCCATTGAGCAGGGCGGCCTTTTGTTCAGTGACATCCACAAGCATGCCTTCTCGATTTTCGAGAAGACGGCTGGTAGGAGCCATTCCATAATTCCTGGGAATTAAACGCGCGCCCACGAAGAGATCTTCGTCACCGTCACCGTCATAGTCCGCCGAGGCTACACAAGATCCACTCTCGGCGAATGTCTCGCCCAAACGTCCTTTTGTGAAGGTGCCGGTCCCGTCATTGATGTAAATCCTGTCGTCATAATTTTCTGATCCTGCAGGGAATTCATTTCCCCCGCTGACAGCGTAAAGGTCAAGATCCCCGTCCTGATCAAAATCGAAGAGCAGGAGTTCTGCATCTTCACACACCCTGTCCATTTCAAAGTCAGCATGCATGACCTTGCTGTAGCGGCCATCTGGAACGGAGGTAAAACATGTTATAGCCATCCCTGAGGCGCCACCTATGAGGATATCATCCCGCCCATCTCCATTGATATCGCCGGTCGTCATCTTAGGGCCATACATTGAAGTTTTATATGGAAGAAGGATCTCGAATTCAAAATCATCGAACTCGTTCTCAGAATGGATAAATCCAAGACCACAGTCTTCAGGATTGATCTCTTTTACCCAGGTGGCGTCTTCGTCCTGCTTGTTTTGATTTTGAGTGTAATATGATGTTTTGGGCAGTCCTTGATCATATTCTATCACGATTTCCCTGTTTATACCTACATCATTGACGATTGTCTCATTGCCGTCAGGCCAGATGACCGTGATCGTCGCCCTACCCCCAAACCCTTTGAGTCCAAAGTATGATCGCGTTTCCCCTGCAGACAAATATCCGGACTGTGATTGTACAAGGCGGTTTTGCACGGAAGTGCCATCATTGACAAAAACACGAGCCCCAATGGCAAAAGGATTCAATTCTGATCCTTTCAGCCGCACTGCAAGCCAGGCATTCCTGCTATTGTTCCTGAATAGTGAAGCTGGATCATTGGTATTGTTGATCAGCACATCAAGGTCACCGTCATTATCAAAATCCGCTGTGGCGGCACCAGTGCTGAATCCAAGGATGTCAAGCTGCCATGTATCGGCGACTTTTTCAAATGCAAGGTTGCCCTTGTTCCTGAAAGCGTAATTCGGCAGCTTATTGGAAGGCATATGCCTGAGGACATTCAGGATATCTTTTTCAGCTTTGTCGCCCAATTTGGCCTGCTCTGCGGTATACAGTTCAAAATCCCGATTGGTGATATCCCGAACAATCCCATTCGTGACAATGATGTCCTGGAAACCATCATTATCATAGTCCCCGACGAGAGGGCTCCAACTCCAGTCAGTCTTATCAATGCCTGAAAACTGGGCGATTTCACTGAAGGAATTCCGGCCTGTATTCACCTGGAGGGTATTGCGCATATACTGGAAAAAGCCGCCAGTCTCCACCACATTCCAGAATCTCTTGACGTTCATGGTAGACATCAGGATCTTTGATCTTTTGTAATCTTCTGACAGCATATCCAAAACGACGATATCGTCCAGGCCATCATTGTTGAAGTCTGCCATTGCACATCCCATGGAGTTATTGGATGTATGACGCATGTAATCCGACAGGGATTCCCTGAAGGTGCCATCGTGCTGGTTGATGTACAACAAATCAGGGGCATCATAATCGTTGGCCACGTAAATATCTTCCCAACCATCATTGTCATAATCGCCAATTGCAATGCCAAGGCCGTATCCGTTTTCATACACAAGACCCGCTTCTTCGATCACAGGATTGAAATGCCCTGCGCCATCATTGATGTATAATTTATCGCTGTACTTGGGGCCATACGAAGCTTTATCCGCAAAGGCCACCTTGATGACTGGCGAAACAGGCCTGGGTGTATTTGTCACGTAGACATCCAGGTCACCATCTTTGTCAAAATCAAAAAATGCACTGTGCATTGAGTGTCCTGCATCATTGAGGCCGTACTGTGCAGCTTCTTCAGAAAAATTGAAATCACCCCGGTTGATATACAACAGGTTGGATCTAAGACGTTCCTGGAATTCCCCGCCCCGGCAGACGTAGATATCCAGGAGGCCGTCTGCATTGACATCGGCAAAGGTCACCCCGCAATTCCACCCCACCTGGGTATTGATCCCGCTTGATGGTGTCATATCTCTGAAGGCCATATCGCCGGTGTTCATGTATATCCTGTCCTTTGACAAGTTACCGGAAAAATAGGCATCGACCCATCCATCATTATTCAGATCACCTGTGGCCACTCCTGCCCCCTGGTAGTAGTACTCAAACATAATGACATTCTTCACCCGATCCTCAGGCAGCGTATTGGAAAACAGGATATGGCTTTGTGATGTGTCCACGAGGGTGAACAGGGTGGTCGATTTTTTTTCTATGTCAAAACGAGCTGTTTCCTCACTGCAGGAAATACAAACCAGGACAGTGAGAACACTGATGGAAAGTAAGAATTTGTCAATCGTCTGCATATGATTAAAACAGCCCCGGAATGATATGATTCTTCCGGGGTTGTTCACTATTATCGTACTACGGTCACATCTCCAGTCTCAAATTCCTGGGAACTGCCAATATTCATATCAATGATATAAACGTAAACACCCGGGACAACATCTTTCTCATTGAACTTTCCGTCCCAGAGCAACAATTCGTCGACAACGGTACCGGGCACATCGGCCACATGGACCAATTCGCCCCACCTGTCATATACTCTTGCAGAATTGATGATAATGTCAGATGCCTTTATGAACATGATCCAGTCGTCATTGATACCATCATCGTTTGGCGAGAATATATTCGGAATGTAAAAATTCCGGATTTCTCTTGATCGTACCTGGAAACAATCCGTTATGACACATCCGTCATTATAGTAGATCTCTACACACAGTTCAGTATCTCCAAGGACCGTCAGGTCAAGTGTATTGCATGCTGTGCCTGTGCAGACGACTTCCCCATTGGCCGTCCAGACGATATCTTCGACCGGCAATGACTGGGAGAGTTGATAGTTGTACAACCCGGAATCGTTAAGAATCACCAGATTGGGTCCTTCGATCTCTACAGATGGTTGGGGTGCAGCGACGATGGCTGCATTACCGGTAATGGTACACCCATTGCTGTCAGTGACTGTCATTGTATAACTCCCGGGTGCAATACTGGTGAACATTCCGGTGGCATTTGTTAAACCGTTGCTCAGTTCGAATGAATAACCGGGTTGACCATCAGATGCATTGATTGAGATATTTCCTGTGTTTTCGAGATAGCAATCCGGATCTTCGGTCGCCACATCGATGGCAGGTGCTTCCAGCAATGTAATGCTGATCGTTGTATCGTATGGACAGTCTCCCTCCGCGTAATTGAACAGGAAATCATAGGTGCCTGGACCCTGGGTATCAATATCAAACAAGCCGGAAGCAGATATTCCCGGTCCTGACCAGATGGCATTACCTCCACCTTGTGTGCCGTTGACTGTTATGGCAAACTGGATGTCGTTTTCTGAACCGTCCAGGCACACTTCAGAGGGATAATTGCCCACGCTGAATGTGGCCTGGGGGCAGGATGTGGCTGTGCAGGACAATTCTGCAATCACATTGGGACACGCACATTCACTATTAGCCTCGATGATGAACTCGACCTGTTGGCCTTCAGCCAGGCCTGTGACTGTATAGCTGGTTTCCGGCTGGATGTTGGCTACAACACCATCGACGGTGACAACATACATGTCAGCACAATCGACGTTATTCCAATTAAAGGTAATGGAAGACAAATCGGGGCTGCATGAAATCACAGGTTCAATCAGTTCGGGTTCAACCGTAATCGTGACCACCTCAGTCGGAGAGGTACAGCCTTCGTTGTCGACATAAAGCGCGACATCATAGTTGCCCGGTTGTG
>JBFKJL010000253.1:0-4060 GCA_041631795.1 Saprospiraceae bacterium
CAGGGTATTGTGCATAAACTGGTAATAAAAGCCCTGATTCACCTTGAGGGTGTGTAGATCAATATTATCAAAGGTTGTTGTGGTTTTTAGACGGTATTCATCACCTGGCAACATATCCGTAACAAAGATCTCCAGAGCTCCGTCGTTATTGATATCTGCCATATCAGCACCCATGGAAGAATGGGACAGGTGCATAATGCGATTTTCCAATTCTTCCGAGAATGTGCCGTCGCCCTTATTGATATAAAGGTAATCCCTCTCAAAAAAATCATTTGACACGTAAATGTCGGGATACGTATCATTATTCACATCACCGATGGTGACCCCAAGTCCAAAACCTATGAGGCTTCCATAGATCCCGGCTTCTTCGCTTACATCTTTAAACTGACCATCGTCATTGCGCATGAGTTTATCACCGCCTCCCTTTAAAAAATCCTTCACTGGCCAGTCTTTTGCTCTCAATTCTCTTTTATTGCTGTAATTCAATGTATTGACCGGTATAAAACTGTTGTTCAGGAGATACACATCCAGATCACCATCCCTGTCGTAGTCAAAGAATGCGGCATGGGTGGTGTAGCCTTCCTCATCCAGGCCATATTCCTCTGCTTGATCTGTGAAGGTCAAATCCCCCTGGTTAATAAAAAGTGCATTTTTCTGATCGCTGTTTTCCCTGTATCCCGCATTGCAAAAGTAGATATCCAGCATGCCATCATTGTTGATGTCTATCAAAACAACACCTGTGGTCCATTTATTCCTGAGTTCGATGCCTGCGGATTCCGATATATCCTCGAATTGCCAGTCGCCCTTATTGAGAAAAAGCTTATTGGCACCCATATTGGACGTAAAGATCACATCGGCCCGTCCGTCATTATTGATGTCTCCTATGGCGGCACCGCCGCCGTTATAAAAATTGCGGTAATTGAAGATGTTGAAATCTTTCGTGTTTTGAACAGTATTGGAAAATGAAATCCCAATGTCTTCAAGTGGCATTTCCTCGAGCAAATAAAAATGGCCCACAGGCTTTTCCTGCTGACATCCCAGGGTAATTAATGCGATCAAGAATAAAAAATACCTCATAAAATTGGATCAACGAGTTACTAAATTTAGGCAACTATTCCAAGTGATACAGGGAAATAAAAAAGGCCACCTTTATGAGATGGCCTTTTCGATCTATTATTATTGGGGCGTTTAGTACCCTGGATTTTGAACCAAATTCGGGTTCGAGTCCAAAGCTGATTGAGGTATTGGGAATAACACCGTATGCGGTGCCGTATTTGTGACAAAATCAACTTCATCCGTAAACCTTCCGAAACGCACCATGTGTGTTCGTTTCCATCCTTCCCAGTACAATTCAAACCCAATTTCATCATACATGGCATTTTCATCAACGGATGAAAGTGCAGGAGCTCCCCTGACTGCTCTGAGATTATTGACAACATCCAAAGCAGATTCACTCGATGATCCGCCTCTCATGATGGCTTCTGCTTTCATGAGGACGACCTCGCCATAACGTGACAAAATATATTTTCCTGCATCTGCAGGATGATATTTAACTACCCTGATCCCTTTATCCGTAGCTGCACCTGCCAGAGGTACATCCCTTGTAAAAGAGAGGTGTCTTTGTGTTCTTGAATCAATAGTGGGTGACCCATCATCATTAAACTGTTCTCCAATCAAAAAACCTTTGCCAATGCCTGAAAACTCAGAACCATCCGGTGAAGCAGCATATCCGATCCTTGAATCGCTGGGATCGAATGTATCATAGAAATCAGCCAATGTTGTAAATCCATTCCATCCACTTGGATTCTGGCTGTAGTGGAGGGTCATGTTCCACCTGTTGGCCGGGGAACCTGCGGGGCTGGTCCAGATAACTTCAGAAGTCGCATTCGTTGTAAAATTATCAAAATAACTAGTTTCCAGGCTGAATCCGGCCGCAGTGACAGCATCGCAATACTCAATCACCTTATTCATGTCAGCTGCATCGAAGTTATAAGGTCCTGTGGCATCAGCAGCGGTGTAAACAGCTTTATTCAGATAAAGCCTGGCCAAAAGTGCATTGGCGGCAGCTTTTGAGACACGTGTATTGGTGGCATCAGGTCCGATATCAGGAAGATTCGGAAGCGCTTCTTCAAGGTCTGTGACAATGCGGTCAAATGCTTCCGCTCTTGTGAATACGCGAGGATCAACATCAACGCCTTCGTCCACTTCCCTGAAAGGAAGTACACCCCAGTTGTCCATGACCTGCCAGGAATAAAAAGCTCTCAATGCTTTTGCTTCGGCCGCCTGCTCAGCACTGGGACTTGAAGCCAGTATCTGATTGCATTTGAAAGCACGGGCATTCAATTCATTCCAGCTGTTGAGGTTATAGGAATGTGTTGCATCCCACTCATGGGAATGCAGTAAGCGCCACACACCATTGTCTCCCCAGTCAGTGCCCCTCGTTGGAGGGATCATTTCATCGGATGTATGAGCACCCAGGGAGTAGGTGTTGTTTTGTTCGCAGATATATCCCAGATCATTGTAGGCAGAAGCCAGTAATTCTCCGGGATCTCCAGCAACGAATCCGCCTCCGGCACTTTCTATAACAATAGAATCTCTTTCCTCTACTTCAAGGTCCGTACAGGAAGGCATGAGGATAAAACCGGCCAATGCGAAAAATGAAAATATTATTAAGTTATTCAGTTTCATTGTTTTTAATTTTTATAATACTAAAATGTTAAACTCGCACCAAGCGTAATTGTTCGCGCCCGGGGAAAAGCTGTATAATCAATTCCTAGTGAAGGTACATCATCCAATGCCTTGTTTGTGTCCACTTCCGGATCCTGGCCACTGTAACCTGTGAACAACAACAAGTTTTGCCCAGTAATGTACAGGCGTACATTGCTTAAAAAGTCTGTTGGATTTTCAAGATTATACCCAAGCGTCATGCTTTGCAAACGCAGAAAATCTCCTTTCTCCAAAAAGCGTGTGGAAACATCCGGGGCGTTGAGGTTGCTCTCTCCATTACCCACAACATCAGTCGTGACATTCCTTCCATTGGCCAATGAGCCGGCAGTGAAAAATCCATTCGCTGTATTGCTGTAAATATAATGTCCGAATTGTCCGGTAAAGAAGATGCTCAGATTGATATTCTTATAAGAGAATTCGTTTGTCAATCCTGCTGTCCATGTTGGCAATGGACTGGCACCTACAAATTTTTGTACATCTCCGCCCTCATAGACAGAAACGCCACTGTCATCATAGCCTACAAACTCACGCAGGAAGTAAGAGAATAATGGCTGACCCTGTGCGATACGTTGTGCGAAAGCACCCGTAAGTCCTTGCCCGTTAATTTCGCCTGTGTTGATCAAGCCGGCAAAATCTTTCACTTCATTTTTATTGTAAGCAGCGTTCGCAATGATATTCCAGTCAAAATCTTCTTTATCCACCATGACGGCATTTAAGCCCAACTCTACCCCAAGGTTTTCAACATCGGCATCCAGGTTGTTCCAGACGAATGGAGAAACGGCCGGTTGCGCACTTGTTACTTTTATCAAAAGGTCATCGGTATTTTTCTTATAGAAATCCAATGAACCGGTCAGCCTGTAATCCAGGAATCCAAAATCAATACCCAGGTTTATCTGGGATGTTGTTTCCCATTGGAGATCAGGATTTGCAAAGGCCACTGACCCGAGTCCACCGCCATTGACATTTCCGCCATTATCAATATCATAGTCTCCGTACCTTTGTCTTTCCTGGAAGAGATTATGCGGTATTTCCTGGTTACCGGTCACACCCCAACCCAATCTCAGACCGAGATCTGAAAATGCTTCAGGCACCCAATCTTCTTCGATGAGTCGCCATTTAAATGCAAATGATGGAAAGTATCCGTACTGATTGCCTTCGCCAAAACGTGTAGAACCATCAGCGCGTAATGTACCCGTAAACAAGTATTTGCTTTGGACACCGACATTGACACGACCGAAAAATGATTGGATCTCATCAAATGAGGATGATGAATTTGTAGGAACGATAGAATTGTCACGGCTCAGGTCAACAGATGCCGTATTATTGAGCATAA
>JBFKJL010000254.1:0-4047 GCA_041631795.1 Saprospiraceae bacterium
ACCCGGCTGAAAAATCCGACATTGTCGTCAATTCATGCCGCACGCTTGAAGACGTCATCCATTACCTGAATGGGAGCCGCGAGCGCGGCAACTTGCCGTGGTCTGTGATCAACATCGTGGCCCACGGCAATCCCCAGACAGGCCTTAACCTGCAGATCACCAATGGCGGACACAAGGCGACACCCAAGAGGCTTGTCCAGGCTGTTTTGAAAAAGGATCTGCCAAAACTTGGGCAGAACGTGGCTGATACCAGTACACACATCAATTTCTGGAGTTGCGGCATCGGCAAAAATGTTTTGATGAATATGGCTCTCGAAAATATATTTGACACAAGAGAGAACGGACCGCGCGTGTACTGTTCACCGCATTTTGTGGTGTTCCATCCCGGCATCAACAGGCCGCCATTGAGGCTGAAGGCCTCTTACTGGCCGTATTACTACAAGCGGGGATACAGGCCCGGAGATATCCAGATCGCATCGGCATTACGGAGGCAATTTCCTGAACAGGATATAGCCTGGAGGGCGGCTATTGAAAACAAGGGAAACAGCAGGGGCGGTCGTGTATATTCTGATGAGTACCACATACCGGTGAAATTGTTCCGGCTGTACAAAGACAAAGATGACAGGCCGGATTTTACATCCGAGGAGGAAAAGGTCCGGTGGGCGCTGGCTCAGCCGGAACTCCGGGAACAGATCGGGGAAACGGGAATTCCTGCCGACAGGTTTAAGTGGACGGTCCACAAGATCATACACACCAATGCCGATGGTAAAAGGGTGCCTGCTGTGAAAGCCATCGGGATGAGCACGGTGTTGTATGTGCTTGAGGAAAATGTGCAGTAGCGACTTAAGAAAGGCCGTTATGGGATAATGCAGGATTTACTTCCCGCATGATCCAGATCATTGCAGATGACGGGTAGATTGAAGATTTTACTGTTCCTGGGACGTGTTCATCGTTTCAGGGTGTCAATGATTTAGCGTCATGAAACCATTCTTTTTCCTTGGGCCACTGTTTGCTGTCCTCCTCGCTGCAGGACAGGGCGGTGATCGCCTTACTTTTGAGGAAGGTGTCAAAACATACAGGTCCAGGATCCCTGAAGTGTACGACAGCCATGTGTGGAATGACCCGGCAATCCCGTGGAAAGACTGGACACCGATGTATTTCATCCCGGATAGTACTGAAATTGCCAACAATCCGGAATTGTCCCCTGACACAAAGGAGGCCTTGTTTCGCGCCATTACTGCATACCTGGATAATGATAATGAAACGGCCATATACATATGCAAGAAATTGTTTTACCAGGAGGCAAATGACGCAACCGTCATAGAATCCGGCTTTTTGTTGGGAACCGCGCTGTTGAAAAGCAACATCTCCCATCACGGCAATGAAGCTTATTTTCCATTCAGGAAAGCCCTTGATCTCTTACAGGCCAGACAGGAACGCTTATTTGAAAAGGAGGGCAAGATACTGTGTAATATGGGGCACTCTTCTCCCCAAAAGACATCGAGCCCGGGGTTTGCCGTTGACTGCTGGGAGAAGGCGGCTGAAAGTTTTAAAAAGTGCGGGACAGAATACCCCCATCCCTTTTATAATATAAGTATCATTCAACCCTGGAACGTCCCTGAATTGATTGACAAGGCCCAAGATATCCTTTCGATAAAAGAAAACGAGATACCTAGCCGTGAAAGAGCAGTGTGTTACCAGAGTATGGCCTGGAGCAGATGGTATTACGGGGATTATGAAAGCAGCCTGCATTACTACCGGATGGCAGTGGCCATATTAAAGGAACTCTTTGGTGAAGATCATCCTTCTCTCATTGAACCCTACATCAACATAGCCTGGAGCTATTATTATCCCGATCATCCCGAAGAAGTTTTGATATACGCCCGAAAAGCCCTGGACCTGGCTTACCGTCATTTAAGTCCCGACGACCAATTGATCGGATCCATCTACAATGTGATAGGGTTATGTCATAAGATCATGGGCAATGACGACTTGGCCATCGAGCATTTCAGGAAACGACTTTTAATGGACTACGAGAATGATTTTAACTGGATCATCGTGTATACGCGCACCTTGAATAACCTGGCCCTGAGTTACATTAATAAAAAGGAATACGATAAGGCCATCAGCCTTATAAACAAGGCCATTGTGATCTCAAGAAAGTGGAACGAAAATGTGTGGAGTCCAAACGTTGATCCAGATCTCTTCGGTGATTCCTGGCTCATCAATCTAGGCCAGGCCTATCAGCAAAAGGGGGAATACGACGAGGCCATCAAGTCATACAAGGTGCCCTTGTCAGGCTTTATAACAGTGGGCGGTAAGTGTAAAACACATGTAGCCGGTATCCTTTGCGAGATGGCCATGTGCTATGAGAAGGCAGAGAATTTGGGGCAGGCTATCAGTTATTACGGTGAGGCTCTTGTTTCCATGTCATGTGAGGATTCAAGCGATGTATTGTTCGGGGCCGAATATATGCGCAACTGGACATTTTTGTTTGCATTGGCCGGCAAGGCGCGATGCCACTATGGATTATGGGACCAGTTGAACCATGAGACCGATCTCGATTCGGCAATGGTGCTGTATCATCGCGCAGTAACATACATTGACAAAATCCAGGAGAACTTCCGAAAGTCAGGCTCGAGCTTCAGGGTGTCGAATATCCTTTCAGAAGTCCAGGCTATTTATGAAGGGGCCATTGCCTGTATGCTTGACAAGTACCGGATGCATCGCCGGAAGGAGGACCTTTCCGCTGCATTCGAGTTGGCTGAAAAAAGCAAGGCGCTGCTCTTGCTCGAATCCATACGCAATTCAAACCGGCATCACAGTGGAAATGCAGAATGGGTCAGGCAAGAAAGTACGCTCAAGAAAGAAATGGCTGACATACGGAAGGATATCTATAAGAATGCGCACAGCGATGATCCCAGTGATAAGAAAAATCTCAGAGCTCTGAACAATGATTTATTTGATCTGTGGCAGGATTATGAACAGCTTATTCATGATGTTGTTGCGGACACTATCCAGGATACGACTATTGTCAATGATCTCAAGGTACTCAGCCTTAACGAGGTACAGGAGCAGGTCCGGCGATCCGGAAACACAATGATCGAGTACTTTGAGGGCTATAAGGATATTTATGCGTTTGTGATAAAGCCGGATACTGTGTACGTGGTGGATATCCCTGTAGATTTTCCCATCGAGGATTGGGTGGGTGATCTCCGCACCGGAATGTATGAGTTTTTTATTCAGCGAGACCATCTTGAAGCGGGTCTTTCTCAATCGTTGAAGTCAAATTACAGTGAGTCGGCTTACGGGATTTATAAGAAGCTTATCCTGCCCCTGGGGTATTTACCGGAAAAGCTTGTCATCGTACCCGACGGCATCCTGGGTTATATTCCGTTTGAGGTGTTGGTGCACAATCCCGTCCATCAGGATACACCTGCAGTGGGAGACTATCTCATCTCAAAACACGAGATCAGCTACAATTATTCGGCAACGCTGTGGCATGAGATGAAGAATAAACGATATGATACCAGGGGTTTGCTGGCATTGGCGCCCGAGTTTGCAGCCACTGACGAAATTTATGCCTCAGTCAGTGAGGTGCGTGGCGAAGGATTGGGACCATTATTTTACAACGACGATGAAGTCTCTGCTATTCATCGCATGGTGAGCGGTAAAGCCATATACGGCGTTAATGCCACAGCAGACAGGTTCCGGAATCTGTCCAAAGATTACAACATCCTGCACCTGTCCACGCATGCCAAGCTCAATGATGCCGATCCCGACTATTCCTTCCTCGCTTTTACGGGATCAGAAAAGGAAGCATCTGACGACAGGCTCTATGTCAGCGAATTGTACCACATGGATCTCCCTGTGGATATGGTTGTCCTGAGTGCATGCGAGACCGGTACAGGGAAGTTGCAAAAAGGCGAGGGCATCCTGAGTTTTGCGCGCGCTTTTTCTTTCGCCGGGGCCAAGAGCGTGATCACCTCGCTTTGGAAGGCCAATGACAGGTCAACCTGCGAGATCATGACGCTGTTTTACAAGTAC
>JBFKJL010000255.1:0-4024 GCA_041631795.1 Saprospiraceae bacterium
ACCCGTGGCCTGTCTTTGACCACGCCCAGTGACAATACCGGTGCTGATTCGGGAACAGGTTCATTGATGTACACCATGCAGGACAGGATAAAGACCGGTTTCTTCCGTGCGTCGATCGATTTTTTGACGATGACGCAGCCGGTGACCTCGCTTTCGTCGACACCCAGGGCTTTCGCAGCCCTGGACACGATGTACGAAGTGTCGTAAATCCTGTCCGGATGGATCTTGAGGTTGACCTTTTTAATCAAAAGTGGATAGAATTTGAGTGCTTAAAGGTAGCGAAAAGCTTAAGCCTTTAAGCGTGGACGCTTAAATGATCCTGCCTTGAAAAGTTTATCTCCCTCGAATTTCCAGATCATTTCATCGAACATTCTTGTTTGTGCACCTAACAATGTGACAATATTGTACCTTTGCAGTCGTTTTTGACAATCTGGAACAGATATGGATAAAAATCAAGGTATCGGTTTAATGCTGCTCTTTGCCATCCTGATGACATGGTTCTACGTGACAGCACCCACCCCCGAGGAAATAGAACGCCAACGCACGGAACAGGATTCCATCAACCAGGCCAGGCTGGCTGAGGAAAACATCAAATCCATCCAGGAGGACCCACAAGCCCCCGTTACCCCCGTCCCGGACACGGCCCGCAGCCAGCAATTATCCCAGTCTTTCGGTGACTTCAGCAAGGTGATGGTCGGACAGAATGAACGGGTCACACTGGAAAATGACAAGGTCAAGATCACAATGGCCACCAAGGGGGGACGCATCATCAAAGCCATTCTAAAGGACTACTACAAATTGTACGACGACGCGGAAGGCAAGGAGAAAAAAGAACTCCTCTCACTCTTCGAGGACACCAAAAACAGGTTTGAATACATCATCCCCACAAAAAACCACGGCCCCGTCAGTACATCAGACCTGTTCTTTACACCTCAGGCCAGTGGCAATACTGTCACATTCCGGGCTGACCTGGGCAATGGCACCGCCATCGAACAGGTGTACACCCTGCGCGATGACTCTTATGTTCTCGACTACAAGGTCAACCTCACAGGCTTCAGCCAGGTCATGGACCCTTCCAGCAATGCCCTGAAGCTGCGCTGGCACCACTACCTCGACAAGATCGAAAAGAATTATCAGTTCGAGAAATACTATTCAAC
Source organism: Saprospiraceae bacterium (assembly GCA_041631795.1). Classification (GTDB taxonomy): domain Bacteria; phylum Bacteroidota; class Bacteroidia; order Chitinophagales; family Saprospiraceae; genus JBFKJL01. Next base: position 1,158 of record JBFKJL010000255.1, read on the forward strand.
AGTCTATTTCAAGCAAACCGGAGAAGATTCCGACTACTGTTCCTGCCGTGGCGATGACAGGGAAGAGTTGGGCAGCGGCCGCATCGACTGGTTTTCGCATGTCAATCAGTTTTTCAACACGACCCTGATGGCCGGCAACACCAAGTTTGAAAACGGTGTCTTTGAAACCGTCATGCTCGACAAGGAAGATCCCGATCTCAAGCTGATCAAATCAGAGGTCGACCTCCCGCTGGCCATGACGCTCAACGAATCCCTCGACTACACCTGGTTTATCGGCCCCAATGAGTTCAAGGCGCTGCGGCAATTTGACAACGGCCTTGAAGAGGTCATCCCCTTCGGCCGGTCTATTTTTGGAACGATCAACCGATGGATGATCAGGCCCTTCTTTGACTGGCTTTCCGGCTTTATAAGCAGCAAGGGTATTGTCATCATTGTGCTCATCTTCATCATCAAGATGGCCCTCTACCCGCTCATGTACAAGATGCTCTATTCCCAGGCCAAGATGGCCGCGCTGAAACCCGAATTGGCGGCACTCAAACAGAAATACAAGGACGATCAGCAGAAGGTACAAATGGAAACCATGTCCATTTACAGGGAATACGGGGTAAGTCCTTTGGGAGGGTGTATGCCCATGCTCCTCCAAATGCCGATCTGGTACGCCCTGTTCCGTTTCTTCCCGGCATCGCTCACCTTTCGCCAGGAACCGTTCCTCTGGGCCAATGACCTGTCGTCCTATGATGTCCTGTTCAATTTGCCGTTTACCATCCCGGCATTTGGGTCACATGTCAGTCTTTTCACGCTGTTGTGGGCTGTGACGACGATCATCTACAGTTATTATAATATGAAACACATGGATTTTGGTGCAAACCCGGCCATGAAGTACGTGCAGTACTTTATGCCGATCACCTTCCTGGTATTCTTTAATACCTATGCGTCGGGGTTGACATGTTACATGTTTTTCAGTAATCTTATGAATATCCTCCAGACGATCATTTCCAAGAAATTTATTTTTGATGATGATAAGATCCGCGAGGAACTCGAGATCAAAAAGAAAAAACCGAAGAAGAAAGGCGGCTTCCAGGCCCGGCTGGAAGAAGCCATGAAGAAACAACAGGAGGTCCAGAAACAGCGGATGAACAAGCAAAAGAAAAAGAAATAGAGGTCACTTATAACAAATACATTGTATGAAATCGCGCATCGGCGTACTTGGAGGCGGATCATTTGGCACGACAATCAGCAAACTGCTGGCCTATAATCACGATGTCCTATGGTACCTGCGAAACAACGACCACGTCAAACAGATCAACGAGACGCATGAGTTCCGGGGATACCCCATATCAGAGCGCATCCTGGCCACTTCCGATATTGAGAAAATTGGGCGGGAGTGCACGCTCATCATGCCAGTGATACCTTCTGAGAATTTCCGGGATGTCATGAAACAGATCTGTCCGTACATCACCCCGGAACACATCATGATCCACTGTACAAAGGGCCTGGATATTCTGCCTATTGCCATCCACGCCCGCGAGATCCAGGAAATCAAAGACACTGTGTTTACAATGACCGAAGTGATCATGCAGGAAACCAACGCCATCCGTACAGGTTGCATCGCGGGGCCCAATCTCGCACGGGAGATCCTCGAAGGCCAGCCCGCCGCTGCCGTTGTCGCTTCTGAATTCGATGAAGTCATCGAGATTGGTCGCAAGGCCCTGAGCAGCCCCAAGTTCATTGTTTTCGGCTCTTACAACCTGAAAGGGATCGAACTGGCCGGGGCCTTGAAAAACATCATCGCCATCTCCTCAGGGATCCTCGGGGGTCTCGGTTTTGGCAAAAACATGGAAGCCCTTCTTCTGACAAGAGGACTGCGCGAAATGATCCACATCGCCAAGGCCGTGGGATCTGAGATCCGGCCTTTTTTTGGCACAGCCGGAGTCGGTGACCTGATCGCCACAGCAACAAGCTCAAAAAGCCGGAATTATACGTTTGGACAATATATCGCCTCTGGCCTTACAGTCGACCAGATCAAGGATGAAATGGACGAGGTCGCTGAAGGGTACAGAACCATCAGGATCGCTCACCAGATCGTTGAGGCTGCCGAACTCAAATCACCCATTGTGAAAACACTCTACCAGATCACCTATGAAAATAAGAATGTGCGGCAGGCCGTGGAGGAGTTAATCGGAAATCCTCTGGCAGAGGATGTTGATTTTATATAAAGTTTAAGAAATCATTTAAACGAAGCATTTTTATGAAGATTGATCTTACAGATCTTTTCCCGGACACAAAAAATCTCGATTCGAGATTTGTCTTGGCCCTGATGAAGGCCATTAAGAACAACCACGACAATGAATTTGATTACATCAAGTTCAAGCAATCCCTGCTGTCGCTTTCACAAATGGCCCTGGATGAGCAGACGCAATTCAGATCTGCCTTTGCCACAGCCTCGACGATGGGGCTGACAAAAGACAAACTCCTCAAGTCTGCCAACCAGTATGTGTATGTCCTCGATGAAGAAAAGGACTCCTTTGCTGATGCCATATCCAACCAAATCGACACAAAAGTGGAAGGCCGGAGACGTGAAGTCATTGAACTTGAAAGAAAGATCAAGGAACATAAAGAAAAAATAAAGGAACTCGAAAGGGAAATTGTTATCTTTCAAAACAGAATTGATACTGTGGACCAGGATGTTGAAAAGGCCAGCAATAAAATTGAACAGACTAAAACTAAATTCCTGGCTGTGTACAACGCAATCCTGAACAGTATCAAAAAAGATATTGAACTCATTCAGACTTATTTATAAACAATAAACATATTCATAGACAATGGCAGATTTCAATACCGGGGGTACTCCTAAAAAAGCGTTTTGG
>JBFKJL010000256.1:0-4022 GCA_041631795.1 Saprospiraceae bacterium
AGCGGTGCCGTCATTGTCTCCGAAGCAGGAGACGTGGTTCAGGCTGGAAGCTGAAAGCTGTAAGGCATCAGGCTGATTGATTGTGATGGAGATTGATGCTGTGCATCCGTTGTTGTCTGTGGTGGTGACGGTGTAGGTTCCTGCGTTGAGGTTGGCTTGATTTTGATCTGTGCTGCCGTTGCTCCATGCGTAGGTGTATGGAGGTGTTCCGCCGGAAGATTCGGTTGAAGCGGTGCCGTCATTGTCTCCGAAGCAGGAGACGTGGTTCAGGCTGGAAGCTGAAAGCTGTAAGGCATCAGGTTGATTGATGGTGACGGCGTTGGTTGCTATACACCCCTCGGCATCCGTCACAGTGACGCTGTACGTCCCTGCCGGCAGGTCATCCAGGGCCGATGATGATGCGCCATTGCTCCAGAGGTAACTGTAAGGCATCGTCCCACCGGTGGTTGAAGTGGTGATCGATCCATCGATGCCATTGGCACAGGAAATGTGTTCCACACCGGCGATGACCATGAAAAGATCGGAGTCCAGCAATGTGAGTTGGAAAACACTGTCGCATCCGCCTGAAGTCAACAATGAGTCAAAGTAAACACCTGCTCCGGTGTAATCATTGCCACGCCAGCTCACCACACCGTCCTGGCACAAGGTCATGGTCTCGTCGGTGAAATAGGCCGGGTCAACGATCAGGTTGAGTATGTAGATGCTGTCACACCCGTTTGTCCCGGTATAAATGACAGTGTATTGGCCTTCGTCGGCATACTGGCTGCCCTGCCATGATATCGTTTCTCCAGAACAAATATAGAACGTGTCAACCTGAAGGAATTCCTGGGCCGTGGACACAGAATATGTCTGGCAAGTTGAATTTTCAATGACTGAGTTGTAGGATTGGATTGTGATGAGGATGGTGTCTCCACATGGGAGTCCGAGGATGTTGAAACTGGTGTCAGAACCGACATCCAGGTGGTCGATGATGTCTGCCTGGCCTGTTTCAGTTTCGACAGTCAGGATGTACCCTGTGGCATTGCGCGCTGATTCCCAAACGATCGGAAAGCCTGCAGGCAGGCTGTCAGTGCCTGGTTGAGGCGACACGAGGTCGGGGCAACAAGGGGCATCTTGGTCAAGGGCGGCATTGATGCTGAAAACAAAGGCATCTGTATCGCCGCCGTTGAAGATGGTGTCGTACCCCATTGTGGCCGGGAAATCGGGGTTTTCGGTTTGCCCACCCACGTATACAGTATCACCGGAATTGAGGGCAATGGTATGGCCTATGTCGTTTCCGGATTTTCCCATAAAGGTAGAGCCCTTCAATTCTCGTAAAGTGGAATCAAACCGGGCGACAAAGACATCATCACTGCCACCGTGGGCAGACTGGTGGGAATTGCAAAAAACCGGAAACCCATTTGTAGAGACTCCGGTGATATAGATATCGCCATTGCTGCCCATGGCCAGGTTCTTACCCTCATGGTCGCCCTGCCCCCCCGAAAGTGTTGAACTGACCAGGGTGGTCAGGTCAGTATTGAATTTACTGATGAAGACATCATAAGAAAATGCGGAGTTATTTGAACCGCTGTAGGCATTGGGCGTGATGGGGAAGTCCGTGGATCGCGTTCTTCCTGTCAGGTAGATGTTGTCGTTTTGGTCCACCATAATCCTTTCCACCCGATCTTCACCATCCCCGCCAAGGTATGTGGCAGCCAGCATTGCCGACATGGCATTGTTCACCTTGAAGACAACGGCATCTTCGCCCCCTGCATTTTCCGGGGCATAGCTGCCGGCGGTCACCGGGAATGTGGTGCCGCGTGTTCTTCCGGCCATGACAATTTCATCTGAGGCGTTGACAGCAATATCAGCCGGCCACAGGAAGTTGTTGGTGCTGACACTGTTTGTCGCCATTAAAGTGCTCAGGGTATTGTTGAATTTCGCAAAAACGAATCCCCTGGGTGTCCCGTTGAATTGAGGGCCAACCGCAGGAATGCCTCCTGATACGCCCACGATGCATACATTTCCACCTATATCGAAGTCCAGACCGGGACAATAGTCATCTTGAGAGGATCCAAGGTATGTGGCATGGTTCAATTCTGATAGATCGTTGCTGAGGGCAGCAATGACCATGTCCCTGAAAAAATCAGTCCCGGGATTATTGAACGTTCTGTCGTATGCAGTAGCCGAAGTCGGAAAATCCTCGGAGATCGTCCGGCCGCACACATAGACATCACCATTGGGGTGGATGTCAAGGTCTTCGAGAAGATCATAGTCGCTGCCTCCAAGAAAGGTGCACGAAATCAATGTTCCCAGGTCCCGGCTCATCCTGGCCACAAAAATGTCGGATGTGTCATTGTGCGTCACATCATGGCTTCCATCCGTGACCGGAAAGTCAGTGGATGTGGTCGAGCCGGCGATGACGACAGTCCCGTCGTTGTCAACTTTAATGGCTTTGATCTCATCCTCATCCATGCCGCCCAGGAACGTTGCTGACAGGACAGGATCGATAAACACGGGGTGATTCGGATCATATTGGCCTAGCGTAAACCCATAGGAGGCTTCACGGTCCTTCACAGTGTAGGCCACGGGGACAGGTGTATTTTGACCACCAATGTTCTGCCATGCTATGGGTTCCGAGAAGACGATGCTTTCTGTTTCAACGTCCACCTGCAATGTGTTGTTGCCGGCGATGCACAGGTCAGTGATGCCCGATAATTGAAAATGCGCATGACCAATGTCAGACCCTGGCGCCATTTCGATGAGCTTTTCAATTTTGCCTTTGTTGATACGCAGGAATAATTCGATGCCTGGCCCGATATCACCCATAAGGACCTGGTTGTACGTTGGGATATTCGAGATATGCCCAGACCTGGGGCCTTTAAAAAAATTGACTTTGGTCATGTTTTTCTTCTGGCCTACAGGGTTCAGAATATTTTTCGAAACCCTTTCCCTGAGTGCGAATGAGCCGGTAGGGACTCTAAATCCGTACTCCAGGGTTCCGTCGTCCAGCACCCTTGAATGGGTGGGACCGGATTTGAACTGGAAGAGTGTGTTGTGGTCGTATTGCCCAATATTCTTGATCCATTCTACGCGACTGGATGGGATATAGGCAAGATCAGCCACTTTTACGGGCTCTTCAGTTTTGCAGGAACCGTAAATTAACATGGTCAGGAGGGATAAATACAGAAAGTGAAGATTGATTTGAGTTTTCATTTGAAGTGCATTTTGTTGGAAAGAGTAAAGCACCGTTCTGTAGGATGCCCTTGCAAAAGACAGCGATGCAAGGTGTATTTTCACATAAAAAGATCTTCCTTCAAATGACAGATGTCAAGGATTACTATGATTTTTCTCAGGACTTTCGCCTGCCTGGCAGAGATGATCAAAGGCTGTTAAATAGTGGGGTTGGTCAATGAATACTTGTTTTTAATGAATGAAAAATACACCGTAGAACAAGTAAATTTGGCCATAAGCTGGCCTCAGAGCTCTCCTTCACGGGTATATGGATCTTTTGGCTTTACGCCAAAACGACCCGGCACTCAGTAAGGAATCAATGGAGATTATTCCCGGCTCAGATTTGCCGAAAGGGGTTTTGGCATAGAAAAGAATCACGAATACATCAACTCTCACGATGTTCCTGAATTTCACAGGTTCAAAAGTCAGGTTGCTTAACCAGCTGACAGATCAGGATAAGATTGTCCTTGCAAGGAGGACTGAAACGGAGGGACGGGAAATTGATTTACAGGCATACGGGATCATGATCATGCGCAGGGCAATATGACACCTGGTTCTCAGAAGTAAAAAGGGGACAGGTCTTTCCCATCCCCTTTTGTGGCCAGGATTAAGGTTGTTGATTGTCTTTTTCTGATCTCAAGTTTTCATCGGTGTGGCCATTGTCATACAGACCACGCAAACCGACGACTTTGCCGTTTTTGACGATCATTTTCAACCTGAAATATGGGATTTCAGGTATGCGAAACAATTCTTCGGACATGGCGACGAGCGCGTGTTCAGGGTTTCCGGCGCGCTGATAGAATAATGTG
>JBFKJL010000257.1:0-4001 GCA_041631795.1 Saprospiraceae bacterium
ATTAGCAATCGCAGACCTTAAAATTCCTCAGGTTTCCGATCTTGGAAATCACCGTGATGAATTGATGGACATCGCCATCCACTTCTCTGAAAAAGATTCTGCGGCCATTAAAGTCATAGAAAAAACGACCAACCACGACGTCAAGGCAGTTGAATATTTCATTAAAGCAAAAATGAAATCCCTTGGCCTGGAAAAATATGAAGAGTGGGTTCATTTTGGCTTGACATCCCAGGATATCAACAATACAGCATTTCCTTTGATGATCAATGAGTGTACAGATAACATCATAGTGCCGGCACTCAAGACTTTGCTCGCGGATATTCATACCTTGAGGAAAAAGTATTCCGGCATACCGATGCTCGCCAGGACTCACGGCCAGCCTGCCAGCCCGACGACACTGGGAAAAGAAATTGCCGTTTTTGAAGAAAGGCTGCATATCCAGGTGAACAATCTGAACGAGTCTAGGATTACAGCAAAATTTGGTGGTGCAACAGGCAATTTCAATGCCCATAAGGTCACTTTTCCCAATATTGACTGGAAGGTTTTTGCCGACCGGTTTTTAGAAAGTATGGGTCTGAAGAGACAGCAAACAACGACCCAAATTGCGCATTATGATTCCATTGCGGCATATTGCCATGTTATGTCGAGGATCAATACGATTCTCATCGACATGGCCAGGGACATGTGGACATACATCAGCATGGAATATTTCCGACAGAAAACTGTGGCTGGTGAAATCGGTTCTTCCGCGATGCCTCACAAGGTCAATCCAATAGATTTCGAGAATGCTGAAGGCAACCTCGCTTATGCCAATGCAATATTTCTCTTCCTGGCTGAAAAACTTCCTGTATCGCGACTACAACGGGACCTGACGGACAGCACTGTCCTCAGAAATATAGGCGTGCCTTTAGGGCATACCCTGATCGCAATAAAATCGTTTCGAAAAGGACTGGGTAAGATCGAATTGAATAAAATAAAACTGGATAAAGACCTTGATGACAACTGGGCTGTTGTTGCAGAAGGCATTCAGTGCATTTTAAGGCGGGAAGGTTATAATCAACCTTATGAAGCGCTTAAAGCCCTGACACGTGGGAAAAAATCCATTGACCAGGCACAAATCCATTCTTTTATTGAGAGCCTAGATGTCAGCAAGGGTATCAAGGAAGAGCTCAAGGCCATCACACCACACAATTATACAGGATTCCTCGAATAGCTTCTACGCTGCCGGTGGCACAGTATCCTTGACATTTTTTCGCACCCAATCCAGGCATTCCTCGAAATTGTGAAAGATGTTATCAAGTGGGATCAGATCCGGGATGATATCGATCCTTTCCATCATGTACATAGGCTGTTCCAACGGGTCAACAAGCAATATTGTTATGCCTTTTTGGCGTAAGTCGACCAAAATATCTTCCATAGCAAAGAGACCGGACTGGTCAATATACTGCATCCTGTCCAGCCGGATGATAACCGTATTGGCGGTGTCAGGGATCTGAGCCGCCAGTTGCTGAAATTCACTTGTGGAACCAAAGAATAACGGGCCTTTTATATGTTTGATGAAGATCTCTTCTTTGAGATTTGCGGGAAAGTCTCCTTCATCCGGCCATGCCTCTTCTTTCATAAGGGTCTTTACGTGAGAACTCTCTGCTGTCAGGTCCCCAATCTTTTTCATAAACATGAGAGATGCGATCACCAGGCCTATTCCGACGGCAAAAACGAGATTCCAGAATGTGGATAAAATTAAAACTACAAGCATCACGATCACTTCCGGGAAAGGCATGCTTGGAATAGCCTTAAGGCCTTTGTAATCCATCACGCCTATGCCTACTGTAATGAGGATACCAGCCAAAACGGCTGCGGGAATTTGCGAAGCCACAGGTCCCAAAGCAAGGAGAATCACAAAAAGCAAAAGGGCGGCAATCATTCCTGACAACCTGGTTTTACCTCCGGCATTGATGTTCACCACAGTGCGTATGGTGGCACCCGCACCTGGGATACCGCCAAATACAGCTGCAATACTGTTCCCTATCCCCTGCCCGATAAGCTCCTGGTTCGGCTTGTGCTTGGTTTTGGTCATATTATCAGCCACCACAGAGGTCAGTAATGAATCAATAGCACCCAGGAGAGACAGTGTTAGGGCTGTGAATATGTATGGTGTGATAGAGCCAAGTTTATATTCTGTAAAAATTTCCATATTTGGCATAGGCAGGCCTTCTGGTATGGCCTCAATGGGCCTGTAATCAATACCGAACCCAAAGGCAACGCCAGACACGACCAGTAAGGCGACAAGGGTACTTGGGATCGCCTTTGTTATTCTTTTAAACCCGTAAATAATGAAAATCGTAGACAGGGCGAGAATAAGTTCAATATAATTCACATTGCGCAAAGCTGATGGCAAAACCTTTAGAGCACCAAGGACTCCGGATGCTTCTTTTCCGGCAAGTGTCTGGGATTCCTTGAGTATTTGATCTTCGGTAATTTTACCAGCCCTTTTAATCGTCTCTTCAAAATCTTCCAGGACCAGAATGCCCTCCCCTGCTTCATCCTTGAGAATATTCTCCAGTATGTATTCTTCTGCATTGGGTTTGAATCGTATGACATAATCAACGTCCTCTTTGGGATAATATCCCAATGAAGGGAGTATCTGCGTGACAATGATGATGACACCTATAGCGGTCATAAATCCGGACACAACAGGATATGGAATGTACCTGATGTATTTGCCCAACCCTATTAAGCCTAGTACAACTTGCATGAGACCTGCCAGAAGGAAAATTGTGAGAATGGCGGGAAGTGCCTTATTGACATCCCCGTCTGACTGGGCTATAACGCCTGCAATGATCACCATACTCACGGCTGTCATCGGTGCTGTAGGTCCTGATATCTGGGTATTTGTTCCGCCGAAAAGTGCGGCGAAAAAACCAATGAATATTGCTCCGTAAAGTCCAGCACTGGGTCCCAATCCCGAACTAACACCAAATGCCAGGGCCAGTGGCAAAGCCACGATACCCGCGGTGATACCACCAAAAAAATCTCCTTTGAAATGCTTTAAATCCAATAATTTATCCATGCAGTAGCAATGATTAAAAACCTAAAAATAGTATAGTCTGTGTAATGGCCAAGGGATTTCATAACAATAAAAATGATGTCCCATTTTTACTGAACCATTAATCTAAGAAATTATCCCGGGAATCAGGCATTTTAGAAACAGGACGTGATTCTGGAATCGAAAAAATCCTATTCTTCCTCAGAATGATCGACAATTTTTCGAATGAATTCTTCCCCTTCTTTCATGACATTTTTCAGTGTGCTGGCTGAATCTTCCATTTCTTCTGCCAATTCGGAAGTCATGGCTTTTCCTTTGTCAACAAGTTCGCTCATTTTTGTTTTGATGGCGTCCACTTTGGCATTATCCTGGACCATATCCACTGATTTCTGGTACACTTCTCCTGCTTTTTCTACAATGTCTCCGGTTGTTTCTTTTATGCCATCAACTGTGTTGGCGATGTATTCCTTTTCAAGAACATCATCGACAAAATCCATGGATTTACCGACTGCTTCAGTAGCCTTTTTACCAGATCGTGTCAAAATCTTTAATATTTTTCCTAACATGTCTTTTGATTATATTCTTTCTAACGCAAAATGACTCTAATTCATTCATGGACCATACATTAAAGTTCATGGTCTGATCCATCAGCTCGAACAGTTATACGTGTTTCAGGAGCTTCAAGGACGTGTCCGATGACCTGTGCCTTTATCCCAAAATGATTGCAGACATCAATAATGCTCCCGGCCACTTTCTCCGTTGTATATATTTCCAGACGTGTGCCCATATTGAATACCTTCAGCATATCTGTCATAGACGTCCCTGATTCCTTCTGGATAATCCTGAACAGAGGCGGAATCTCCAGGAGATTATCTTTCACAATATGCTTGTTTTTTACAAATTTCCTGACTTTTCCATGTCCTCCACCTGTATTGTGGATGATCCCATGGATATC
>JBFKJL010000258.1:0-3970 GCA_041631795.1 Saprospiraceae bacterium
ATTCCAGGCGGAAGACGAGATTGCAGCTATCGGGGCGGCCATCGGAGCTGCTTATGGTGGAAGCCTGGCTGTTACGGGCACATCTGGGCCCGGGCTGGCCCTTAAATCGGAGAGTATCGGGCTTGCCTTTATGCTCGAGCTGCCACTTGTGGTTCTCAACATTCAACGCGGCGGACCCTCCACAGGGTTGCCGACAAAAACTGAACAGGCAGACCTCTTCATGGCCATGTACGGCCGAAGTGGTGAAAGCCCTGTCCCTGTCCTCGCTGCTGCCCATCCTGCGGATGCCTTTGAAACTGCTTTTGAAGCCTGCCGTATTGCCATTGAACACATGACACCGGTCATCCTTTTAAGTGATGGTTATATCAACAACGGGGCTGTCCCCTGGCGCATCCCAAATCCGGATGAGTTGCCTGAGATCCACCCAAATTTTGCCACCGAAAAAGACGCTGAAACCGGAGAATTCCTGCCGTACAAACGCGATAATAACGGGGTGCGCAAATGGGCCATTCCCGGCACCCCGGGACTGATGCATCATTTGGGTGGGCTGGAAAAAGAGCACGAAACAGGCCGTGTGTCCTATGATCCGGAGAACCACCATATCATGGTCAACGCCCGGCAGCAGAAAGTGCAAGCCATCGCAGAATCGCTTCCGGGCCTGGAAATTATTCTTGGCAGTGCCGAAGGCGATGTGCTCGTCCTGGGCTGGGGGTCTACTTATGGCGTGATACAATCTGTTGTTAACCATATGTACGCTCAAGGACACAAGATTGGACATGTACACCTGAGACACATCGTGCCATTGCCCGCAAATACAAAAGAAGTGCTGAGCCGGTTCAGGAAAATAATTATACCTGAAATCAATAATGGCCAACTGGCCAGGTATATTCAGGCGGAGACGCTTCTGCCAGTGATATCCTACACCCTGATCAAGGGCAGGCCGATCTTTGAAGAAGAACTGATGACTTTCATTGCAAAACACCTCGATTCATGAGCGCACAAAGTACTGGACGGAAACCTCTTAAAGCCAAAGACTACGCCTCAGACCAGGTGGTGCGCTGGTGTCCTGGCTGCGGAGATTATGCCATATTGAGCCAGTTCCAGGCCGCACTGGCGGAACTGGCAATATCGCGAGAAAATATCGCCATCATATCCGGGATCGGGTGCAGTTCGCGCCTTCCCTACTATATGCATACATTCGGCATGCACTCAATTCACGGCAGGGCAACGGCAATTGCCACGGGTCTGAAGATAATGCGCCAGGAACTGAGTGTCTGGGTGGTTACAGGCGATGGCGATGGCCTTTCGATTGGTGGAAACCACATGATCCATATCCTGCGGCGCAATCTCGACATCAACATCCTTTTGTTCAACAATCAGATCTATGGCCTGACGAAGGGTCAATACTCCCCTTCCTCCCAGTTGGGACAGGTGACAAAATCTTCGCCCATGGGTTCCGCAGATCACCCCCTGAATCCTATAAGTTTCGCTTTGGGCTGTGGCGGGACCTTCATCGCCCGCGCCATGGACCGGGACACAAAGCACTTGAAACAAATGATCATCTCAAGCGCTAGGCACAAGGGCACTGCTTTTCTTGAGATCTACCAGAATTGCAATATTTTCAATGACGGGGCTTTCAGCCTTTTCACGGATAAAGACACCAAAGCTGACAGCACTATTTTCCTGGAAGAAGGGCAACCCCTTGTTTTTGGAAAAGAGAACCAATACGGAATTGTTTTGGATGGCTACAGGCCAAAACGGGTTCATCTCAATACAGGCAAGTATACAAAAGGTGATCTTTGGATCCACGATTCGGCGGATAAATTTAAGGCGCACCTCCTGGCTGAATTCTTTGAAGTCCCGTCTGAAATGAACGACAGATCGCTGCCAAGGCCGTTCGGTGTGTTTTACAGGACCGTGCGCCCCTGCTACGAGGATACACTCAATGACAATATTTCAGCATGCAGGGCAAAGCGTAAAAAGGAGTCCCTGTCAGCACTGCTCACGGGAAAGGACGCGTGGGAGGTGGGGAAAGAGTGATGGTTGAGTAGTGGCCAATATATTTCCTTACAATGCGGGATATCTTATTCAGTTATTTTTTTAATGCCCAGATAACATATGACTTTTCTATCGTCAGTTTCTCTCAGGATCCATGTTTCATTAATTTTAAAATATCTGTATAATCTATCTTCGAACTTTTCTCGGTTAAAATAATACTGTAGTCCTCCAGCAAGGTCTCTTTGGTCATCTATGCGTGTCTCCCCTGAAGTCACCCAGGTGACGAGCATCAATTTATTTTTGGCAACGCGATGATACTCCTTTATGGCTGTTTCATAATCGTCAACATGATCTATGGTCGAAGTATCAATCACTGTATCGAATGTCCCGTCATCAAATGGCAATTGTCTTATGTCGCCCTCTACCACATTGAACCCCTTTTCGAGTGCCTTATGCCTGATTTCGGTGGAAATCTCAACATAGATATCCGCTTCAATAGGTCCTTCATCTTCAGCTTCTTGCCAGGAATCCGTTTTTAAAGTATACCCTTCCCTGTATCCCTTTGCAAGGTCCTGGTAAATTTTATGAATTGGATCAAACATATCAATGAAATTGATTGTGAGTTCTTCTCAAGGTACACAAAACTTATTATGACGAAATCTGAACACTGCTTTTGGGTCATCCAAAATAAAATTAGGTATACACAAAAAGAGAGGTTTCAATCACACCACTTTTCTATACGCCTTCGATTTTCAGGGACCATGACCTTATCCAGTCTATTGATAATAGCTTGCTTTTGACTCAGATGCCTGTTTTCCTGGGAATGAATAAATTTTTTCAATCGGTCGATGGATTTTTCCGGCATCAACTGCCCCGGGTATTGTTTGAGGGTATGTATGAGGACTTCCAGATCATGCCAGTCGCCCAGTGCATCATTCAACCTGTCGATCTTTGTGTCCATCTTTTTCAGACCTGTCCTGACAGGGAGCATGTGAATGACCTTTAAAACAGCGTGTAGCGCTTTGAGTTCTTTCCTGATCTCATGAAGCTGCAGACGGTCCTTTGAAGCACTTTTAAGTTTATCGACATTTTCGAATTTCTGACGGATAAAGCTCATGCTATCACCAAAGATTTGATGGACTGGAATCCTGGTCAATGCAATTAAAAAATTCTCATTGAAATGTATCAGAGCTTTTTCATCGAATTGGGCAATGGCAATTTTCAGGCTTGATTGGGCCAGTTCATTCTGGGTGTGCAGCCATTGTTTGAATGGCTTGAGATAGTTTCGATTGTATTTTGCCAGCATATGAATATTGACCTGGCATTCCCGGACTAAACCGGCCTGCTTGAATAAACGGCGCACAGACTTTTTTAATTTCTTTTCCATTGGCGGCAATCCACCAATCACACCGGATAAAGCCCAGAAGGCACGAAGCTTCTTGATGGATACGCGCAACTGGTGAACATCCTCCATATCCAATTGCTTTTGCAACCGGTCAAAGCGCATTTTAAACTGCTCGATCAATACACGAATTTGATCCTGAAGTAAATCTGTATTTGAGTCAAGGACATTCATTATAATATTGGCATCGCAATGAATATAAAAAATATAACCCTGAACTTAAATTCTTAAAATGACTGGCATCAAATATTGAATGATGTGGATCATTGAATAGTTATTGATCCGGATCATGAAAGGACTTTCTACACAAATGCTCTTCTCCCTCTTGGCATTGAACATTTCGGCTCAAAACATCCACTATGTCGGTGAACTTGGATTGCCTGGCGCTTATGCTACCTTGAAGGATGCTGTCAATGCAATCTACTCAAGCGAGCATCTGCTATTCCCCATGATACTCGTCAGGTATACAACGAAAAAGGAGAAATGATTGGAGTCATAGAACGTATGACTTAAATCATTGAATCCAATTAGACTGGGCCTTAGCTTGAGTGCCTTTCAAACCCAGGTATG
>JBFKJL010000259.1:0-3960 GCA_041631795.1 Saprospiraceae bacterium
GTGCCGGGTTCCCCCCATATTATGGGTCCTGTTTGATAGCTCACTGGGTTGCCTTTCCTGTCCACAGATTTGCCGTTGCTTTCCATGTCGGCTTGCTGGAGATAGGCGGGCAACCTGTTGAGGTATTGATCATAGGGCAAGATGGCGTGCGATTCCGCACCGAAAAAATTGTTGTACCAGATGCCGATCATTGCCAGGATGACGGGCATGTTTTTTTCAAATGGCGTTGTTCGAAAGTGCGTGTCCATATCCGCAAATCCCTGCAAGAGCTCTTCAAATTTGTCGTACCCGATGGTGAGGGCAATGGACAGACCGATCGCGCTGGACAGTGAGTAGCGGCCGCCGACCCAGTCCCAGAATGTGAACATGTTTTTGGGGTCTATGCCAAAACCGGTGACCCCTTCTTTATTTGTGGACAGTGCCACAAAGTGTTTGGCGATATCCGCTTCCCGGCCGCCTTTGTCAAGGAACCACTGCCTGGCTGAATGGGCATTTGTCATGGTCTCCTGGGTCGTGAAGCTCTTGGACGCAATGATGAAGAGGGTGTTTTCCGGACGAATCTTTTTAAGGGTTTCAGCCAGGTGGGATCCGTCGACGTTCGAAACAAAATACGTCTCTATGTTTTTTTCCCAATAGGGTTTCAGGGCTTCGGTCACCATCACAGGCCCGAGGTCTGAACCTCCAATCCCGATGTTGACAACAGTGTTCAGGGGTTGTCCAGTGAAGCCTTTGAGCGCACCGGCATGGAACCGGTCGCAGAAGTTCTTCATTTGGGCCTGGACAGCTCGGATGGCAAAGATGACATTTTGGCCATTGACATGCACCGGTACGTCGGTTTGTTGCCGCAGGGCAGTGTGCAGTACTGACCGGCCTTCCGTCTCATTGATAGGCTTTCCCGAAAACATGTCCTCGATCCCTTCTTCCAGGCCGCATTCCCTTGCCAGGGCCAACAGGAGGTCAATAGTCTCTGTGGTCAACCGATTTTTGGAGTAATCCAGCAACAAGCCCTTGTGCTGCACTGAGAAGGTGCCAAAACGGTCCTTGTCATGCGCAAACAGCTCTTTCATGTGTTTATGTCTTATAGTCTTATAGTGTTCACCCAGTGAATTCCAGGATGATGTCGTGGCCGGATTAATTCTTAAATGCATAGTTAATTTTTATCCTGCACAGGTGGTCTGTCAGAGGTTTAAAAAAAAAAGATGAAGATAAGACGTACGAGGAAATATCAAAGGCCGGGATGTCAAAGCGAAATAACCGGCATTTGGGGAATATGCGAAAATCGATAGATAATAGCTCTGGACTACAAACGAAACTAAAAAACCATATTTGGGATGCAATTGATTCATAAAATTTTCATTCCAATTATTAGGTATTAATCAGAATATCTTGCTATTTTTATTTTCTAGATCAAACTTTAATTCTCTTGCCATGAAAACAATACCCTTTCTGTTGTTATTCCTTTTAACAGGATTTATACTTTTTGCTCAGCAACCCTCCATTGATCTCGATGTACCGGATCAAAACGTACGACTCAATTTGCAGATCCCTGAAAAGGATATATGTCATGCCGATGATTTGATTGTTGACGGAAGTATAAATATTGGGATTGATGCAGTTTGCAACCGCAATTTTGGATTTGACACCCAGGTCCTTTCTGAAAACAATTTGCGCATCTTATTTGAGGACACGAGTAATTCGGCAAGCTTTCCTACCAATGACTGGCGGATGACCATCAACGACTCTTCAAATGGCGGCCTGAACCATTTTTCGATTGATGATGTGACTGGTGGCCAGGGCGGTGTATTCAGGATTGAAGCGGGGGCCGATGCCAATTCGATCTACATCGATGCCACCAATCGTGTCGGAATCGGCAGGGCCAATCCTGTTGTCGAACTGCATATTGCGGATGGAGATACACCGACTCTCAGGCTTGAACAGGATGGTACATCCGGTTTCACACCACAGACATGGGATGTGGCTGGCAATGAAACCAACTTTTTCATCAGGGATGCGACGAATTCCTCACGTCTTCCATTCAGAATACGACCGGGTGCCCTCACCAGTTCCATTGACATCAGTGCCAACGGTGATGTCGGGATCAACAATTCCAGTGCAGACGCCCAACTCGATGTGATCGCGCCCGCTGCTGATGTTGTAGTTGCTGAGTTTTCAAGCGGCGATCCTTTTGCCTACATCCGTTTCAGAGACGGTATGTCAACAGCAGACCAGGAACCTGTCATTGGTGCACACGAGGATACTCTCGAGTTTGTGTCAACTGCAGGCTTTCATTTTAAAACGAGTTTTGAAACACCTGGTGGTTCATTGCTGACATTGCTGAGTGACGGGAAAATGGGTATTGGCACGAACGCACCAACTGAAATGCTTCATGTGGTCGGCAATATTGCCAAAACGGGTAATATCGTGGGCGCGTCAGACAGGCGACTGAAGACAAATATCCGTTCTATCACCAACGCCCTGGACATTGTCAATGCTCTGGACGGTAAATCTTACAACTATAGAACTGGTAGCTACAAAACACTCAACTTGCCTGCGGGCAAACACTATGGCCTGATTGCCCAGGACGTCGAAAATGTTCTGAAGGATATTGTCACAGATGACTTGATGGTCACGTCTGACAATAATGGCCATAAGGAATACATGAAAGGCATTAATTACGAAGCCCTGACCCCCATCCTGATCAATGCCATCAAGGAACAGCAGCAACTCATCAGCACATACGAACAAATCATGGAAGACCATGCTGCGCTCATAGACCAGTTGGCCCAGACCAACAAATCCATTCTGGATCGCCTGGCCAGACTGGAAGGCCACACACTTTCAAAAGACACCAAAGTGTCTGAAGAATAATACTAATAGCTTTAAAGAACCTTTTGTAGGGTCCCCGGTCCACCGGGGACTTTTTTTATCCCCTGACTGAAGAGGTCATATTCCTGCTTTCACAACCTCCTTCAATATTTTTTCAAGGAAAGGTTTGTAATGCACTTCGATGGTGTGTCGTTTTTCCTTTTTGAAGTGTTTTTCAATGTCATCCGAATCCGCTTCAGCCAGTACCCTGACGTTGTCCGGCATCCGCCATAGACCTCTTATGTAACATGCTGCCAGTTGGGACTGGGCATCGCTGGCCGGCCAGATGGCGCCCTGCGGCTGGAAGAGGCCGATGAAGATCAGCGTCGGATGGTCGGGATGGAACATCCGCAGGTAAAGCGGCACCCTTTCTGCATCAGAGTAGTCGAGGAAATCCTTGTCAAAGAATGGCGTGGCGATCTTGTATCCTGTGGCCAGGATGATGGTATCATAACTTTCATGTGTCCCGTCTTCGAAAAGCACCGTCTGTCCTTCCAGTGACCGGATGCTTTTGCGGGGGTGGACTTTGCCATGACGGATCTTGTAGAGCAATTCCGAGTTGATGGTCGGATGGCTTTCCGTCGGCCCATGCTTTGGGTTCATCAGGCCGTAATCGCTGAACCGTCCGATTTGCAGGTAGAGTCCAATTTTTTGAAAGGCACCCTGGATAAAGCCCGGCAACCAATCCGTTCTTGCGCTAAAAACATCCGTGGGCTGGCCGATCATGAACTTGGGGATGATGTACTGAGCATGTCTCTGGCTGATGGCCACAAAATCCGCGACCCGGCTGATCTCCACAGCACAGTCGCAGGCACTGTTGCCCATGCCCACAACGAGAACCCGTTGATTCCTGAAAGGGGCATTGGTTTTGTATTCATGGCTGTGCATCATGCGGCCGTCAAAGTGTCCTTTGAATTCCGGTATCCTGGGTACGGAATGGTGTCCATTGGCCACAAGGATGTAGTCGAAGACATCTTCATTACCGTCTTCGGTCGTGATGCTCCAGGTGTTGTCTTCTCGTTTTTCTGCTGAGGCCACTTTGGTGTTGAACCGTATATATTTGTCTATGTCAAAATGCCTTGTATAAGCCTGGAA
>JBFKJL010000260.1:0-3955 GCA_041631795.1 Saprospiraceae bacterium
ATTGCCAGGGAAGTTGCAAGAAAATTACTCGAAATTGATGCAGTCACTCTTCGTCCGAAAGAACCTTTTACATGGGCTTCCGGACTCAGGTCACCTATTTATTGTGACAACAGGATTGTCCTTTCATATCCCGGGATCAGGAATTTGATCAAGAATGCCCTGGTCGCTAAGTCCATGCAATTTAATCCCTTTGATATTGTCGCTGGTGTGGCCACAGCCGGCATCGCTCATGGCGCTTTACTCGCGGATGCCCTTGACAAACCGTTTGTTTATGTCAGGTCGAAAGCCAAAGCCCATGGTCGTCAGAATATGATAGAAGGCAAAGTTATTGCCGGGCAAAAAGCCCTCGTTATAGAGGACCTTATTTCTACAGGCAAAAGCAGTCTTGCGGCGGTCAGAGCTCTGAAAGGAGCCGGCATTTTCATTTCAGGAGTCCTGGCTATTTTCTCCTATGGGTTTCCACATGCGGAAAAGAACTTTTCAAAGGAAAATATTCCCTTCGATGTTTTGACCAATTACGACAACCTCGTCAGTGAAGCCATTTCCAGCCAATACATCTCAAAAACTGAAGGTCGGCTTTTGTCTGAGTGGAACGCCCAACCCAGCGCATGGTATGACAAATATTTTTCAAAGTACAACACATGAAAATCATCACCAAGACTTCAGAAGCCTTTCTTTTTAATTACCTGAACAATTCAGCACCCACAGGTTTTGAACATTCCGGCCAGAAAATGTGGCTTGATTATATCAAACCTTTTGTCGATGAGGTCCACCTGGATAACTATGGGACGGGATATGGAGTGATCAATCCGGGCCAGCTCTTTAAGGTAGTGATTGAGGCGCATGCCGATGAGATTTCGTGGTTTGTCAACTATATTTCTGACAAGGGATATATCAATGTGATCCGGAACGGGGGTTCAGATCACATCATTGCCCCTTCAAAGCGTGTCAATATTCATACAAAAAACGGGTTTGTCAAAGGCGTTTTCGGTTGGCCGGCCATTCATGTGCGCAAAGGAAAGGACGCCTCAATGACACCGTCCGTTGAAAACATCTTTATTGATATTGGCGCCAAGGATAAGGAGGAAGTCCTGGAGAAGGGAATTCATGTAGGCTCCGTTGTCACATTTGAAGATGACGCCATCACCCTGAATGACTCTTTCTATGCGGGCAGAGCTTTGGACAACAAGCTTGGCGGTTTTTGTGTGGCTGAGGTGGCTCGTTTGGTTAAAAAATCCAGAAAGAAATTGCCTTATTCCCTGTATGTGGTCAATGCCGTGCAGGAAGAGATTGGGCTGAGAGGGGCCGAGATGATCGCTCATCACATTAAACCCAATGTGGCATTGATCACGGACGTCACCCACGACACATCAACTCCTCTGATGAAGGCCAAGGTCCAGGGCGATATCAGGTCTGGCAAGGGTCCTGTCCTCACCTATGCCCCTGCTGTCCACAATAAACTTCTCGACCTCATCATCGATGTGGCCGAAGCCAAAAAAATACCCTTCCAAAGATCCGCATCTTCAAGATCAACAGGAACGGACACCGACGCGTTTGCCTATTCCAACCAGGGTGTGCCTTCGGCACTCATTTCACTGCCTCTGCGCTACATGCACACAACAGTCGAAATGGCCCACAAAGATGACATCGAAAATGTGACCCAACTCATGTACCAAACACTTCTCAAGATCAAAAAGAATCACGATTTCAAGTACTTTTAGCATGTGAAAGGTGTCACCAGGTTGCTAGATTTCTATCTGTACAGCTCCCTAAATATTGCCCTGGGGGCTGCAGCCATGTGTTTTGAAACCACCTTTCTGACTGGCCGTCCTGTAGACTCAGACTACCTTGCCATCATATTTTCATCCACAATGTGCCTTTACGCATTGCACCGCCTGGTGGGCATCACCCAGCTTGCCGAGCACAAAACCGCAGACCGGTTCTTAACCATTGTCAAAATGGAAGGATATATCCGCGCGTTATTTATCCTGGCATTTGGAGTGACCCTATGGTTATTTATTCGTCTTCCGACTGATGTACGCATCATGCTTGGCATCGCCGGATTTGTCAGTATCGCCTACACCCTGCCTTTGCCAATTCTGAATAAACGCCTGCGCGATCTACCGATTATCAAGATCTTTGTGATCGCTTCCATTTGGTCATACGTGACCTGGATCATTCCGGCAGGACAAAAGCCATCTGCACTCACCTGGATTGTCTTTTTCGAGAGATTTTTATTCCTTGTCGCTCTTACCATTCCATTTGATATCCGCGATATGCGTATTGACGGTCTTGAGGGGCTCCAAACACTTCCGCAAGTGTTTGGAACCACAAAAAGCTATGGGATCATCCTCTTTTGCATGATTTCCTGTGGTTTCCTGGCCCTGGCTCTCTATTTCAGTGATTTGATCCCGCTACCCTATTTATCAGGGCTTTTAACTTCCTACTTACTGACCATGGGCGCAATAATACTGAGTGCAGGTCAAAAAAGTGATTACTACTTCTCCGGGTTGCTTGATGGCATGTTTCTGATCCGACTGGCCGTGATCTATGCCGCATTTTTATTCTTCCGGTAAATCTGGTCTTCGCGCTTTTGTCTTCAGTACCGACTGCTCATATCGCCATTCAGAAATTTTAGCATCATTGCCCGACAAAAGGACTCCTGGTACAGCCTGGCCTTTATAAATTTCTGGTCTCGTATATATCGGCGGAGCGAGTAAATTGTCCTGGAATGAATCAGTCAGGGCAGATGTCCCATCATTGAGAACTCCCGGAACAAGCCTTGAAATGGCATCGACCACAAGGGCAGCGGGCAATTCACCTCCCGACAGCACGAAGTCGCCAATGGAAATGTCCATGGTCACGTGCATATCCCTGATACGTTGGTCTATGCCTTTATAATGTCCGGTTATGATCAGGAGGCGATGTGAAAGAGACAGTTTATTAGCCATTTTCTGGTCAAAACGGTTGCCGTCCGGAGTCAGGTAGATCACCTCATCATAATTATGCCCAGCCTTTAGCGCATGAATGCAATTGTCCAGGGGTTCAGGCATCATCACCATGCCTGCCCCGCCGCCATACTGGTAGTCATCAATTTGTTTGTGACGGCCCAAACCCCACTCCCTGAGATCGTGGACCCGAATATCGATCAGCTCCCTCTCAATCGCCCGCTTCAGGATGGAGTGACTGAAGGGTGAATCCAGCAGTTGTGGAACGGCGCTGATGATATCAAATACCAGCATTACTCGATGGCCAATAATTCGACATCAAAGACCAATGCAGAGTAAGGTTTAATGACAGGTCCTGCAGATCTGCTGCCATAGGCGAGGTCATGAGGGATAAAAAGCCTGTGTTTGGATCCGACTTTCATCAATTGAAGACCTTCCTGCCACCCTTTGATGACGTTACCCAGCGGAAAGCTGATCGGTTCATTTCTTTCAATACTGCTGTCAAAAACGGTACCGTCAGTCAATGTGCCGTGATAATGAACGCGAACCTTGTCGCTGAGCGTAGGCATGGCCCCCTGTCCCTCCTTAATGACCTCGTATTGTAATCCCGAGGCAGTGGTCATGACACCAGGTTTCCCGGCATTGGCCTTGAGAAATGCTTCCCCTGCCAATTTCACCACCTCCTCCTGCTTCAATTTGGCGGCCTCCAGGGCCCTTTGAAAATTATTGTTGGCCGTATTAACATCAACTTTGAGGCCTTGGCCTTCCATGGCATTTTTCATGCCATCCATGAATGATGCATAATCAATTGTGGATATGCCCTGGCCTTCTAAATTTTTGGCGATCACAACGCCAATACTGTAACTCAATGAATCCATTTGACTGTTTAATGTTGTATAAAATGCTAAGAACAAAAAAGCCGCTAACGTCCTTATCATGATTTGTCGTTATTTGATTTTAATTCTGAATAAAATTGATAATAATACGGAATTGTTTCGATCCCCTTG
>JBFKJL010000261.1:0-3953 GCA_041631795.1 Saprospiraceae bacterium
ATATTCGCAAGACTAGCGTAATCAGGAAATGTTTCGATCTCCAGGTCAAAATCCAGTGCATCCAGCTTCTCTCGAAAAGCCTGTATAACAGACTTCGGCGTTTCATAATATTCGAAAATCGTGTCCACGGGCCGCGACCAGAAACTATTCATGATGTGATCGACGATGCGGGGATTGTATCTCGAAGCGTAGTAATTCCTGAGCATGGAAATGGCGGGCTCAAATACAGACGGATCAAGCGATTTCGCGGAATAAAGGGTATTGTCCAAGTCTACGATTAAAATCATAAGCAATTCTATTCACATACAAGATGAAGAATCCGCCTGATTTTTAAAAATTTACAAACAGTATTCTCATGGGATGATTTGCCTGCCGAAGCAGGAAATTCAGGTTTATACGCATTGTATTGCGCCAATGTCCCTATGGATAATTCTGATTGCAAAAGAAAAACATGAGGATAACGGCATCAAAATGCGCCGCAAAACGTTGAAGTATTTATATTAATAAAACTCATTCTATTTAAAACACTGATGAACTACAGGAAACAAGTCGAACATTTTTTTGAAGTCACCCTGGATACCATGTATCCCGTCAGGCGCAGGCTGATGGTAAACGCCCCGGATGATTACCGGAATGTGCACGATGCTCTGATCAACATTATGGAATGCAATATCGAAACGCACGATTGTGATGAAGAGGATCTGTGCACGCGTTTTCAAAAAGCCATGCCCGGCATCAAGGCCAAACTGGACAAGGACATCGAAGCCATCTACAATGGCGATCCGGCCGCCGTGAATGACACAGAGATCATCATCGCTTACCCCGGGTTTTACGCTGTGGCGGCCTATCGTGTGGCCCATTGGTTGCTCCAGCAACAGGTCCCCCTGATCCCGCGTATCATCACTGAACACGCCCACAGTGTGACAGGCATTGATATCCACCCGGGTGCTATCATCGGTGAATATTTGTGTATCGACCACGGGACCGGTGTCGTCATCGGCGAAACTGCTGTGATCGGTGACCATGTCAAGATCTACCAGGGGGTCACCCTTGGAGCCCTCAGCATAGAACAAAAACATATCCCGGGGCAACGGCATCCGACCATTGAAGACCATGTCGTCATTTATGCCCAGGCGACGATCCTGGGCGGTAAAACTGTGATCGGAAAACATAGCGTTATCGGGGGCAATGTCTGGCTCATCAAGAGTGTGCCACCCTTTTCCAAGATCTATTACTCAGGCCAGGGAGAAATCATCAGTCATTCATAAAAAACAAATCATGGGTATCGAAAAGTTAATCGGTAAAACGCCTCTTGTCAGGTTGAAAAACCTGCCATCCAATCCCAATGTACGGATCTATGCCAAGCTGGAAGGCCAGAATCCCGGTGGCAGCGTCAAGGACAGGGCGGCCTACTTCATGATCAAGCATGCTCTGGAAGACGGTACCCTGACCCGTGAGGACACGCTGATCGAGGCGACAAGCGGGAATACAGGTATCGCCCTTGCGATGATCGCAGCCCTATACGAGATTCCAATTAAGCTTGTCATGCCTGAAAATGCCACCATTGAACGCATCAAAACCATGCGTGCTTACGGTGCGGAGGTCATCCTCACGCCTGAGGAAAAAACCATCGAATATTCACGGACCTATGCGGAACAACAGGCCTGGAAGCACGGTTATGTCATGCTGGACCAGTTCAACAACCCCAATAATCGGCGGGCCCACATCGAAACAACTGGACCTGAAGTTTGGAAGGACACCCAGGGCCAGGTGACCCACTTTGTGTCATCCATGGGAACAACCGGAACAATAACAGGCACATCAACATACCTTAAGAGCCAAAATCCCGCTATCCAGATTATTGGTGCTCAACCCACAGAGGGGTCTCGCATACCGGGCATTAGGAAATGGACACCTGAATTCCTTCCCGGCATCTATGAACCTGCCCGAGTGGACACCATCGAATATGTCAGTCGTGATGAAGCCGTCGAAATGGCGCGGGTGCTATCCATGCAGGAAGGCATCATGGCAGGAATGAGCAGTGGCGGGGCCTGTGCTATTGCTTTGAGGGTGGCAGAACGTCTCGACAGTGGTTGCCTGGTCTTCATTGTATGCGACCGCGGTGACAGGTACCTGAGTTCAGACCTGTATGTGTAGGAATGAACGACGGGATTTAAAGCCAAATACTAGCCTGCCATGGCGCTGATTCGTTCTTGTCGATCATTGACCCAATACGGGTACCAGACGATAAATACGCCATCAACTTTCACATCCGTACGGCGGGGACTGATCTCTTTCGGCGTTATACCATCGGCTGCCGCATCCCATTCCTTTGTCACTTCCTCCAGGTTTTCCTTTAATTCCTTTTCCATTTCAGCGTAGTCTTCCTCAAGTTCCCTGATGTCCTCGCGGGATTCCTCGACTTTACGCGACGCCCTGCTGCTCATGCGGCGTCTTGATGCTGTGGTAGAGAATGAGCGTCGGCGGCCTTTGACGAGGACCGAAAATAATGTTTCTGCAACACCAACAAACTCCTGGGTCCTCCTGTGCTTCACTTCTGATTCTGCCT
Source organism: Saprospiraceae bacterium (assembly GCA_041631795.1). Taxonomy (GTDB): domain Bacteria; phylum Bacteroidota; class Bacteroidia; order Chitinophagales; family Saprospiraceae; genus JBFKJL01. Next base: position 2,570 of record JBFKJL010000261.1, read on the forward strand.
CGCTGAGATCCTGTTCTTCTTTGCGGATGCGCTCTTCGATGCGATCGAGCTTGTCTTCAAACTTATCCCTGATCTCATCAAGTTCCTTATCCCGCATTTCCCGCGCAGTGACTTGTACCCGCATCCTGAAATCTTCGACTGATTCGCCAGGAGACTGGCTCAATTTGAGACCTGTATGTTCATGGATCACATATCGCTGGGAAGCATACAAATGGTCCGAAAAGGCGTCTTCCACGCTTTTCAGTTCTTTGGCAGCATCCATGGATTCAGGAATGGTGGCATAAGCTATCCGGGCATCACCAGGGGCATCTGCCTTGTCAATCAAAGCTTTTTCCCAAGTGGATACCTTGATACTCCTATCCCAGTCTACCCGTCCAAACTCATCCGGTGGATTACATAAAAATGCAATGGGTTGTATCTCGTCCACACCGCGCTTGGCGTCATAAAAACGCACCTTCCCTGTGGCCAGGATCTGGGGCTCATACTCAATGTGCTTATCTCCCGGGCCCATATCACCATCCGCCAGGGCCCTTGATTTTCCAACGGAAAAATACTTCTGTACGATGGATGGATCGAGGGAAGGTGGAGCGGATTGCTTATGCTGGCTTGACGACAGGAATCCCGGAGAAGTGCCGATAGCCGCAGTTGCAGCAGATGACCGCTTTGCTTTCTTGGTCTCCATAAGATCCTTGATCTGCGGCCTGGTCATCGGACCGGTCAGGTAGGACATGACCCATCGTGTGTGCATGACGACAGGCTGATCCTCGTGGACATTATGGAGTAGGAATACCCTTGAAGACAAGCCAGTGATCACATCGCTCAAATTCATTTTAACCTTTGTGCCGGCTTCGGCAATAGCGCCTTCCAGTCCCTCCAGAACCCGCATTTTATCACGCTCGGTCTGAAGTTTTCCAATAAACCATGTTCCAGCATTTGAGAGTCCTTTATAATCAATGTCCACGGGGTTTTGGGTCACCAAAACCGCACCCACGCCAAATGCTCGCGCTTGCTTCAATATGGTCAAAAGCGGCTTCTTGGATGGTGGATTGGCCGTAGGTGGAAAGTAACCAAAGATCTCATCGAAATAGAGCAGGCTCCGAAGACTTGATGTTCCCGATTGGCTGCGCATCCAGGTGATCAGACTATTGAGCAATAGGGTCACAAAGAACATGCGTTCTGATTCCGACAAGTGGGCGATGTAAAATATGCTGTGCCGCGGCTGGCCTTCTGCAGTAAAGTAAAGTTTGCCAATATCCAGTGGATCACCCTGGAGCCAGTACTTGAATTGAGGAGAGGCAATCAGGGTGTTGAATGACATGGCCAGATCAAACCTGTCCTTTTCAGGGAAAAAGGTGTCGAGTTCAAAAACGCCAAGTTGCTGGAA
>JBFKJL010000262.1:0-3940 GCA_041631795.1 Saprospiraceae bacterium
GAGACCGTTTAACCGGACAGAAGAAATGGACGGGTACACGGGTGGACTTGATCTTCGGTTCAAATTCCGAACTGAGAGCCCTGGCAGAAGTGTACGCCTGTGATGACGGTCACAAAAAATTCATCAATGACTTTATCGCTGCATGGAACAAGGTGATGAACCTCGACAGGTTTGATCTGGTATAGTCCCGGGAATCGAATGTTTTGGCGTAAGCCAAAATGAAAATCTTAGAAATTAAAAAGGTGGTCCTGAGTGATCACCTTTTTTTATATTCCATGGCATTCGGGATTCACCCTGCTATTCCCGTTGCTTTTGTGAAATTGTTATTTTTATAAGCCTGTTTAATTTGGATCAAGAGCATCTAATGGTTTATTTACGCGTTTTATTTTTCCTATCGTTGCTACAACTTACTCAATCCTGCTCAATTGAGGACACTGACCCTGGTGGAAGCGGGGATGGCCCTGTATATATGGGTGAGCAATTAAAACTCAATAGTTATACCTATAGTTTTTCCGACAGCCTGGGCCAGCCTGTTTCCATTTCAAGACAGGTATTTTTCGATTATGATGACGATTACAATGTCGTATCCATAAGGTCTGCCAATACCATTGGTGAAATCACCAGTGTCATCAATTTCCTCAGGGACGGTCCTGACATTTTAGAGATCACGAGGACTCACACTCTTTCCACAATTACAGGTGAAAAACGTCTTGACACCATTCATTTTAATGGAGAGATCCTGTTCAACACTAATTTCTTCGATACCGACAAGACAAGGTTTGTCGAAATGCAGAACAGGAAAATTATCCGGGCTTTTGACGTTTCAGGAACCAATGATACGACAGGTTTGACATGTTATACATACGATTCAAATGATTTACTGATCCAACGCGACAGGCACTGTGATCTCGAAAATATTTCTCATGTAGATTATCCAGTCAAAATCAAGAATCCTTTCAGGGATCTTGTGGAGGTCAGTCTATTCGGTTTTATAACAAATTTCCAATTTGGAGCCATGTCATCAAGTGCCTGCCTTCCGGACAATTGGTCATTTGGTTTCGACCTCGATTGGTCAGTTGACGATCAAAACCGGCCAACCCGAATAAGATATGTTGCAGATGCTGACAAGAAAAATGTGACGTTGCAACTCAAGTATGTCAATTGATAAGAAGGACTTAATTTTTTTCCCAATGAAGGCATTTTAAGGTGCTGGTTTTAACATCACGCATTGGCTTCCTCCTCATCGCGCTTTGTCATCATGTAATACACAATAGGCACAATGATCAATGTCAGAATTGTAGATGCAATGGTGCCCCCCATCAATGAAATGGCCAGGCCCTGAAATATCGGGTCAAATAGAATGACCACCGCGCCAATAACAACCGTGCCTGCTGTAAGCAAAATCGGTGTTGTCCTGACGGCTCCAGCCTCGATCACAGCATCGGCGAGTGAAGCCCCCTCTTCAAGCCTCAGGTTGACAAAGTCTATGAGTAATACCGAATTCCTGACCATAATGCCTGCCAGGGCGATCATACCGATCATGGAAGTCGCTGTAAAATAGGCCCCCATCATCCAATGCCCCAAAATGATGCCTATAAGTGATAAGGGTATTGCAACCATCATCACAAAAGGAGATCTGAATCTTTGAAACCAACCCACGATCAAGATGTAGATAAAGGCAAGAGCCACAGCAAAGGCGATCCCAAGATCACGGAATACTTCAAGTGTGATTTGCCATTCGCCATCCCACTTGACGGCATAGTCCTCTTCCAGCGTTGGTTGTGTCATGTAGAATTCTGAAATGCTATGCCCCGCAGGAATTTCCAAGGCCTTGAGTTTTTCTTCCATACCCATGATGGCATAGGCAGGACTTTCAAGGTCTCCAGCCATATCTGCAGTCACGTAAACAACGCGCCGTTGATTTTTTCGGTAAATGCTGTTTGATGCCGAGGTTTCAGCAATATTGACAAAATCTCCAACGGGCAGCATCCTGCCATGACGTGACAAGAGCTTCAAATTCCGGATGTCCTCTGTGGAGGTGCGTTCCACTTCATCGAGGATGACATTAATCGGCACCTGGTTCACTTCACTTTCCTGGTAGAGATATCCCACCGGGACACTGGACATCGCTGTCCCGATGGCTGATACTATTTGGCTGTTATCAAGACCATACAGTGAAGCCTTCTCTTTATCGACGTCAATATGCAACTTAGTGTGCTGATCCTCTACCATCCAGTCGATGTCTACGACATCTTCCGTTTGCTCAAGCAATGCCTTGACCTGGCTGGCCAACTTAATTTGTTCATCGTATTGTGGGCCGTAGATTTCAGCCACGATCGTTGAAAGAACCGGGGGGCCAGGCGGGATCTCTACCACTTTCGCATTGGCCTGGTATTTTGAGGCAATACGTTGGATCTCAGGCCTGAGCCGCTTGGCAATATCATGGCTCTGTTCTTTTCTGCTGTGCCGGTCCAGGAGGTTGACCTGGATGTCAGCCATGTGTGAGGACTGCCGGACATCGTAATGGCGCACTAATCCGTTGAAATTGATAGGCGCTGACGCACCGGCATAGGTTTGGTAATTGGTGACCAATGGTTCCTGCCCTATAAAGGAGGCGATTTCTTTGGTGACTGCTGCGGTCCGCTCAAGGGAAGTCCCTTCAGGCATGTCAATAATGACCTGGAATTCACTCTTGTTGTCGAATGGCAACATCTTGACGGCAACGGCTTTAAAATAGAACATGCTGAGCGTCGCTAAAAGGACTATAGACACCACTATGAGTAAAGTCCACCTCTTCCAAACCGAGTTGATCAATGGCCTGGCGACGCCATTGTACATCCTGTAAAGCGCCGTGTTGTGAAAATCAAAGGGTTTGTCTCCTTTATGACTGTCCCTGAAATTCAAAATATAATACGCCAGATAAGGTGTAATTGTAAAGGCCACAAGCAGGGAAAACATCATAGCCAGGGATGCACCAATCGGCATTGGCGACATGTAAGGACCCATCATGCCTGAAACAAAGGCCATAGGCAATACTGCCGCGACAACAGTGAACGTCGCGAGGATGGTTGGATTTCCCACTTCATTGACAGCATAAAGGGCGGCCTTTTTCAGGCTCATTTTTTTCATGCGAAAGTGCCGATGCATATTTTCAGCAATAATAATGGAATCATCCACAACGATACCCGTGACAAATACGAGAGCAAACAAGGTGATCCTGTTCAGCGTATAGTCGAGGAAATAATAACTGAAAAAAGTCAATGCAAAAGTTATAGGTACAGACAGGAATACCACCAGACCCCCTCTCCATCCCATTGCCAGCATGACGACAAAGGTCACGGCGAGGATTGCCCCCAAAAGGTGTTTCATTAATTCCGAAACTTTCTCGGAAGCTGTCTCCCCATAATTCCTTGTGACTTCGACATGGACATCTCCTGGAATAAGGCGTCTTTCAAGATTGCTGATCTTGGCCTCAATTTCCCTGGCTATAGCCATTGCATCTGCTCCTTTCTTTTTTGATATGGCAATTGTCACAGCCTGGTGCTCTCCGGGAAATGCTATTTGCCGTTCAGCCTGGCCAGCGCCGTAAGCAAAAGACACGTAGACATTGGATTCCTCTGGACCATCCTGTACGGTAGCCACATCATTCAGATATAATGGGGCCCCATTGACCACACCCACAACAAGGCCTTCAATGTCCTCCTTCGACTTGAGAAAGGTCCCCGTGGAAACGACAATTTCCTGATCTGATCTTCGTACAAGTCCTGTAATCATGGCATTATTGTTCGTCTGTATACCCCTGATGATTCCTAGTATGTCCTGACCTGAAGCGGCAAGTTTTTCTTTGTCAATTACCACCTTGATCTCCCTCGATCGGCCACCGATCACCCTGGTCATAGACACGTCGCGTGTTTTTTCGATTTCATGAGTCAGTTCCTCA
>JBFKJL010000263.1:0-3920 GCA_041631795.1 Saprospiraceae bacterium
ATCATCCCCACCCACCAGGGACGGGCTGCAGAAAGCATTCTCTACACTTATCTCGGTGGCCGGACGAAAACATTCATCAGCAATACACACTTTGACACCACCAGGGCCAATATAGAATATGTCGGGTCTATTGCAATTGATTGCCTGATAGAGGAAGGGAAGCACCCGGAGTTGGAACATCCCTTTAAAGGGAATATGGACACCGAGAAAATGGAAGCCATAATCCGGGAGAAAGGTGCCGGGAATATCGGTGCCGTCATTCTTACGGTGACCAACAACAGTGGTGGTGGTCAGCCTGTCAGCATGGCCAATGCGAAAGCCATCCGGGCCATCTGTGACCAATATGGTGTCCTGTTTCTACTGGATTCCTGCAGGATCGCTGAAAACGCCTACTTTATCGCAAAGCGCGAAGAAGAGTATGCAGATAAGAATTACCGTGAAATTGCACAGGAGATGTTCAGTTTGGCAGACGGCGCCATCATGTCGGCAAAAAAAGACGGCCTGGTCAATATGGGCGGGTTTATTGCTCTGAAAAGCCAGGAAATTGCCGATGCATGTATCAATATGCTCATCATCAAGGAAGGTTTTGTGACCTATGGCGGACTGACGGGCAGGGACATGGAAGCCGTGGCCATTGGTCTGAGAGAAGTCTTTGACAAAGACTACCTCCATTACAGGATTCGCAGCACAACCTACCTGGGCAACAACTTATTGCGCCTGGGTATCCCGACGATGAAACCCATTGGGGGCCACGCCGTATATGTCGATGCCAAAGCCTTGTACGACCACATTCCCGTTGAGCATTTCCCAGGGCAGGCCCTGGCTTGTGATCTATATCTGAAGGGCGGCGTCAGAGGTTGTGAGATCGGGTCCGTGATGTTTGGGAAGTATAATGAACAGGGAAGACTTGTCCCGGCACCCATGGAGCTGGTCAGACTCGCTATTCCAAGGCGGGTTTACACTCAAAGTCATATCGATTATGTCATTGAAACATTTGAAGAAATAAAGAGGCGCAAGGATGATGCCAGAGGTATGAAGATCGTCTATGAACCCAAGTTTCTCAGGCATTTTACTGCCCATTTTAAACGTCTGTAGCAATAAACCATCATTTTTATAATTGCGGAGAATTAAAAACAATATCATCGGCAAAAATCTGTGAAAATGTTGATGCTTCGGCCATGCCGGATGGTCTTTGCTTTATCCTCATCGTTTCAGATAAACTTATCAAAGCCTGAAAGCTTGTGAAATTTTAACCAATCATTCGGATATCACCATGGAAATCCGGAGAATGCTGTAAATAACGGCTTAATAATCACAATCACGCCATTTGTGACATATGTCATTGATTTTGTTACAAATGATCTTTAAGCTATGAGTCATGTCAGTCTAAATTGGATTCAATTATCGAACACAATTTTTTAACTGGCTTCAAAAAAGCCGAAAACTTTTAACATTATGAAAAACTTGATCAGGCTTTTGGGTTTGCTGGTTCTCCTGTTCTTAACCATTTCCTGCGGAGACGATGAACCCGAATTGACAGCATGCGAAGAAAGTATTGAAACCCTGCAGATCAACGAATACCAGGTTGTGGGCAGTCACAACAGCTACAGGATCCAGCCCCATCCGGCCATCATGGCTTTCCTTTACGCCGCTGGAGATCAACTGCCGGAGGGATTTGACCCTGCCACCTGGGATTACAGTCATGAATCCTTGACGGACCAGTTCAATCTTTATAATATCAGGAGCATAGAACTTGATGTCTATCGCGATCCTGATGGAGGTCGTTTTTACAACCGGATGGGCAATGCATATATTGGCGCGGGTGTTGAATCTGAAGAACCCAAACTCCAGGATCCAGGCTTGAAGGTCCTTCATTTTCCAGATTTTGATTACCTCTCACATTTTCTGACCTTCAAGGATGCCCTGATCGCCGTCCGCTCATGGTCTGACCTCAATCCCCGCCACTTGCCCATTACTGTATTGGTGGAAGCCAAAGAAGACAATCCCGATGCCATGTTGCCGGGTGAAGGGCTGACAGCCACCTTGCCATTCAGCGGCGGTGCTATCGGTGAAATCGAGGCTGAAATTCTCAATGTTTTTGGAGCGCGATTGACTAAACTGATCCGGCCTGATGATGTCCGAGGCACATATTCGACGTTACGTGAAGCAGTTTTAAACAACAACTGGCCTGCGCTCGGGGATGCACGGGGACGCATATCTTTTGTCCTTATGGCACGCGAAGAAGTCGTCAGTGATTATGTCGAAGGGTTTCCATCACTGGAAGGCAGGAGCATGTTTGTTTTCACTGACCCTGAAAAACCGGAAGCCGCTTTCTTAAACCTCAATGATCCGGTCAATGATTTTGACGATATTCGGGATTACGTCCAAAGCGGGTTTATTGTAAGAACGCAGGCTGATTCCGATACGTGGGAAGCCCGCATAGGAGATGTCACCAGGCGGGACGCTGCATTTGATTCCGGGGCACAGATCGTGTGTACAGATTTTTACAGACCAGATCCAAGGGCAGGCACAGATCCTGAATGGTCAGGATATTCAGTCACTCTTCCCAATAACCAGGTTGCAGTGATCGATCCAGTGAACAGCGATCAGACTGACCTTGATTGTGGCATAACCGAATGATAACATGTAGAAGTATCAATCAAGCGCCCGAATACATGTCACCATGCAGCGGGCGCATTTTCCATTTGTCCAATCCAGATACTTGGGGAGTTAGTGAGGAAGCTTTGACTTGATCAAACCGTAGAAAAAGGTGCCGAGTGTAGCACTCAGGATAACGAGTAAAAAGACTGTGAAACCATTCCCGACCAATGTGAACATAGGACCGGGACATGCACCCGAGAGCGCCCAACCCAATCCAAAAATAATACCTCCAAAGAGGTATCTTGGAATGCTCATGTCTTTATCGGTAAGGACAATTAGATCCCCTCCAATGGTTTTCATTTGAGTACGCTTAATCACCTGAACGAAAATGATTCCTGTAACCAATGCCGAACCTATAATACCGTACATTAAAAAGTCCTGGAACCTGAACATTTCTTGTATCCTGTACCAGGAAATGGCTTCAGATTTTGTCATTATAATGCCGAACAAAATGCCTATGAATAAGAATTTAATAAACTTCATGTTTTAAAAAATTATGGGATACAACAAATGGGTCATGATGAGACCGCCAATGAAAAAACCAATAACCGCGATCAGCGATGGTATCTGGAAGTTGGATAAGCCACTGATGGCATGCCCTGACGTACAACCACCTGCATAACGGGTTCCAAAGCCAACAAGGAATCCACCGACTACGATCAATAGGAACCCATGAAAAGTGCCAAGGCTTTCCCAGGAAAAATATTTCAAAGGGGCAAGCTCTCCATCAAAAGCAATGCCCAATGCATCAAGATCGCGAATTGTGGCAGCGGACAAATCCAGGGCCTGGCTGTCATCCAGGTATTGTGATGCAATAAAACCGCCAATCATAGCACCAACCACGAAAACCAGATTCCAAATCTGTTCCTTCCAGTCAAATTTAAAAAAGGAGACATTCTTTCCCGCCCCTCCCATCGCACATAGTGTGCGTAAATTCGAAGAAACGCCAAATTCTCCACCTGCCCACAATAATAATAGCATGACTAAGGCGATCATCGGACCCGATACGTACCAGGGCCAGGGCTGACTAATGAGATCTATCATATGTATTTTTTTAATTCAGGTGCAAATAAAATTGTTATGCTTGATAATTCGCTGATGACCATCCCCCTTTAAAATGACTAAAATCATTATAATTAATACTTTCTCTCTTATGACTCAAACTTCAATTGCGACACGGCTTGAAAACTTATATGCTAGTTTACTGTTTATCAGATACTTATGCCCAGTTGACACAAGTTGAGAAGATCTTTGCCGAT
>JBFKJL010000264.1:0-3842 GCA_041631795.1 Saprospiraceae bacterium
AAAAGTAAGACGATCAATGTCCTGTAAAACATCTATAGAGATTTACGATCAATATAGACATTAACACTCTTATTTCAAATTCATGTTGGGGAAACCTTGAGGCATTTGATTGAATCCCCTGCCCTTGCTCATCATATGCATCATTTTCTTCATTTGATTGAATTGTTTGATGAACATATTGATTTCGTGGATGCTGTAACCACAGCCTTTGGCGATCCGCCTTTTGCGGCTCATATTTAATAGTTCAGGATTTGTTCTTTCATCCGGTGTCATTGAAAGGATAATGGCTTCCACTTTTGTAAAAGCATTATCATCGATATCCAGGTCCTTGATCTTGCTCATTCCGGGAATCATCCCCAGGAGGGAGCGGATATCGCCCATTTTGCGTATCTGATTCAGCTGGCTATGGAAGTCATTGAAATCAAACTTGTTCTTCTTGATCTTCTTTTCGAGCTTTTTAGCTTCCTTTTCGTCAAACTGCTCCTGGGCGCGTTCAACAAATGAAACGATATCACCCATGCCAAGGATCCTCTGGGCCATCCGATCCGGGTGAAAGACGTCCAGATCAGCCATCTTCTCTCCTGTGCTGACAAATTTTATCGGTTTACCAACAGTATATTTTACTGAAAGAGCAGCCCCTCCCCTGGTATCCCCATCAAGCTTTGTCAAAACCACCCCATCATAATCAATCCTTTCATTAAAGGCTGCCGCTGTGTTAACAGCATCCTGTCCCGTCATGCTGTCCACAACAAAGAGGGTTTCGTTAGGATCGACAGCCCGTTTGATGCTTTCGATCTCATTCATCATTTCTTCATCGACAGCCAAACGGCCGGCAGTATCAATGACGACCACATTGATATGATTCTTTTGGGCATAGACGACTCCATTCGTGGCAATATCAACTGGATTTAAATTACCTTCTTCTGTATACACCTCAGCTCCTGCCTGGGCTCCGATGACCTTCAGTTGTTCAATGGCAGCAGGTCTGTAAACATCACAAGCAACAAGTAAAACAGACATATTCCTTTTCTCCTTGAGATACTTGGTCAACTTGCCTGAAAATGTCGTTTTACCGGATCCCTGAAGGCCCGCAATCAAAACCACTCCTGGTTTCCCCTTGACATTGATGCCTACGGATTGGCCGCCCATGAGTTCGACCATTTCCTCAAGAACGATCTTCACCATCAGTTCACCTGGCTTCACAGCTTTGAGTACATTCCTTGTGCCCAGGGCCTCTTCTTTGACCTTGTCCGTAAACTCCTTGGCTATCTTATAGTTGACATCGGCACCCACAAGGGCCCTGCGGATCTCCTTGATGGATTGAGCTACGTTTATCTCTGTCAGTTTGCCCTGCCCTGTGATATTCTTAAACGCCGAATCTAGTTTTTCATTTAATGATTCAAACATGTTTTCTGATTTCTTAACTTTTTAAATGAAAATGGTTAAAGTTGTACTATTGTTTTTTAAATGCCCGTTTCAAACTAAACTTTTTAATGTTTAATGCCGTCAATTTTAAAAAATACAGCCTAAAACATAAAACATATTAAGAAATAATTTAATATGTTTGCAATACTTAAAATTTATGGTAATGCGCATTTTGGTCGTACTCATCTTTTTCAGCAGTTTCTGGCACACTTCGGATACCAGTGTTCCCAAAAAGTCATCCAAAACGACTACAAAAGTAAGCAAATCGCGAAACCTAAAAGAAACTAAATCATCGCCAAGGATAGGCATGGTGCTCGATGCCTACAATGGCATAGAGGTCTATTACAATGGAGACATTGAAAATGTTATAGGCCGAAATACGACGCCTGATGGTTATAATCTTGGCTTAAAATATCAATGTGTAGAATTCGTCAAGCGATATTACTATTATCATTACAAGCATAAAATGCCCAATACCTACGGACACGCCAAGCAATTCTTCAATCCCGAATTGCCAGACAGGAAGTACAATTCTTCCCGTGGACTTTACCAGTTTTCAAACGGCTCCATGTATCCGCCTGACCCCGGGGATATTCTCGTTTTTGACGGGAATGATGAAAATCCATACGGGCATATCGGTATTGTTACCATGAACAAAGACAATGTTGTCGAAATGATCCAGCAAAATGTTGGACAAAGCACCCGGTCCTCATTCCAGTTGCTCAAGAGACACAATAAATACTATCTTGCTGACAGTAATGTTCTTGGATGGCTAAGAAAAGCCTGATGATTTACTTTATCTTCAAACCATCACCTGCTATAACACATTCATGCCTTTGATCTTTGTCATGCAATTGTGGGCCATAGGCAAAACAAAATTTCCTTTTGTCCGTGACGGAATTTCTGAGTTTCAGAAACGCCTACAACGTTATGAAACTTTCAGCTACAGTGAATTTCCCAACATTAAACATCATGCGAAGCTTCCTCCTGATCTTGTTAAAAAGGGTGAAGCCGAACTGATCCTCGGACGGCTGGGGTCCAAGGACCTGCTTATTCTGCTTGATGAAACGGGTAAATCCTTTGATTCGATTGGCTTTGCGCAATTCATTGAACAACTTCAAGCTTCAGGCAAGCGCATCACATGGGTTATCGCTGGTGCCTATGGGGCCCACCATGCACTGAAACAAAGAGCCGACCACATGGTTTCACTTTCTTCCATGACCTACTCACACCAACTCATCCGGTGCCTGTTCCTGGAACAGCTGTACAGGGCATTTACTATAATCAGGGGAGAATCTTATCATAATCCTTAAATTTACGGCCATGTCGGTCACAATTGTCCTTGTCCTTGTTACTTTTTTGATCTCTTACCGGGCTTTCAATAATCCCCGGGTCTTTCATGCATTAAAACATCATCCTTATTCTGAACACAGGAACCGTGAACATTACAGGCTCCTCAGTTCTGGGTTTGTCCATGGCAGTTGGATCCATTTACTCATCAATCTGTTTGTGCTCTACCAGTTCGGGCCGATCGTCGAGAGGATCTATGAAAACGCATTTGGAGTTCTGCCAGGAAGAGTCCTTTTCACCGCCATATACTTGTTGACCATCATCGTTGCAGATCTGCCTACATTCTGGAAGCACAAAGACAATCCTTCCTACGCTGCTATTGGGGCATCAGGAGCTGTGTCAGGGGTCGTCTTTATTTATATTTTGTACTTCCCATGGGCTATGTTGTCCCTCTATGGTATTCTGCCATTTCCGGCCATAGTAGGAGGTATCGCCTACCTTGTCTATTCTTCCTGGGCCAGCAAGAACAGAAATGACAACATTGACCACAGTGCTCATTTTTACGGGGCTCTATTCGGTATTTCTGTGACCATAGCGCTCAAACCCTCTATTGCATTGCTATTTGCAGAGCGATTCATCAATGGTCTCCCTTTTTGATCCCTTAATTTTTTTGAACCGGAAATGTCACTTGATCAGGTCTGTCACGCCTTTTCACGCAGATGTAATATTGTCCGTCTGACAGATGGTCAAGGTGCAAATCAACAATATCGTTCTCTTGTGTCATTTGATGTCGACAAGAGTAAATGATTGTGCCGGCCCTGTCATAAATCGTGATATCAAGGAGGGGTGTTCGCATGGCTGTGAATTCAAGGTAAACCACCTTCTCGAATGGAACGGGATAACAGGAGACCTTCAGTCCTTGAGTCTCCAAAAGCTCACGTCCGATCTCCCTGTAGTTAAGAGAACCTCCAGAGTTAAATTTTTTAGTTGATCCCGACACCTGAATTTTTGAAAATTTGACCTTTTTGAATTCCGCCTCTAGGCTGAGATCCTCTTCTGGCGTTTCAAGGATCAGCAAGGGTAACAGATGTCCATTTGACCACTTATGAAATTTATACACCTGGCCA
>JBFKJL010000265.1:0-3794 GCA_041631795.1 Saprospiraceae bacterium
AGGGTTCATCATCGAGTCCTTTGCGATCTGGCTAATGGCCTTTTGCCATTGGATACACACTGAGCGTGACGCAAGGTCAACCACAAAGAGGACCATGCGCGAGAAATTACCGTCGAGTCAGTGGCAGATGCCTGAAAACTGGGCGTGGGTGCTGCGCCATTCAGCCAACATGGAAAAATGTCTTGAATAGTTTGGGATCAAGGCTCTCGGCAGCAAAAGCAAAGCCATCGATCCCGTATGACATCCAGTTGACCAGTTGGAGTAAAATGACATTCACGGCGAGGACGATTTCACCCTGGCCAGAGGATTGGGCATAGAAAAAGGCGAAGGCAAGGCTCAACAACACAGTACGCAAAAAAATATCCATGTTGATTTTCATGAATTTTTTAAATGCGTCAAAATTCCTGAGAATTGCGACTTTCATGCTGCGCAAATACTTTTTATACCTCCAAAATGCCAGGCCGAATGCCAGCAACAGGCCAAAATATTGCGCGGCGACAGTAGAGATCGCTACTCCCATGATTTCCCAATGGAAATACAGGACGAACAATACGCTCAGGATTATATTGCAGACATTGATACAAATGGTAATGACCAACGGGATAAGGGCATTCTGAAGGCCAAAAAACCAGCCAAAAAAGGCGTACAGGCACAATGTGGCCGGTGCAGCCATCAGCCTGATAAAAAAATATGTCCTGACCATGGCCACTTGATTTTCTGAAGTATTCATGGCCCGGACAGCCAGCCATTCTACCGGAACGGCACAAACCATGAGGACCAGGGCGATTGTAAGACCGATGAATAGGGCCCGTGTGAGAATTGCGGTGAGTTCTTCATGATCACCGGCACCATAGGCTTGTGCTGTCAGGCCCGTGGTTCCCATCCGAAGGAAGCCGAAATTCCAATATATGAAATTGAAGATCATCGCCCCAATGCCGACGGCACCAATATGAAGCGCGGATAAACTGCCCATCAATATGGTATCTACTGTTGACAACAAGGGCACTGAGACGTTGCTCAGGATATTGGGAACGGCCAGTCTTAATATTTCCTTATTCAAGTCTGATGGTATAGGATTCAAACATATTACTAATTGAGATGATATTGAACTATCTCCTTGTATTTGATAATATTTATCTTCGCAACATTGTTTGATTAAAAAGCTGATTCACTTTTGTCCTTTAAGCGCTTTATTATCCAACTGGCCTTCATGGCATTTTTTGTCCTCCTGGTATTCGTCGGTATCATGTTTTGGCTGCGCGTTTACACCAATCACGGCCAAAAACTGACGCTGCCTGATTATGTTAACCAAAACTTTGAGGACGCTTTTGAAGATGCCAACAAGAATTCTTTTACCCTGGTCATCAATGATTCCATTCACATCATTGGCAGATCTGGCGGCGAGATCATTTCACAGTATCCTGAAGCTGGGAATCTTGTCAAGGAAAACCGGAAAATCTATGTCGATGTGACCAAGTACAACCCCGATGTGATCAAGCTCAATGACCTCGATGCCCTTTATGGCATGGAATACAACTCAAAGGTATTGCAGTTGTCTTACCTTAAGCTCAACAGCCGGATCAAGGGATATAAATTCGATGCCGGTGAGCCCAACCACATCCTGGAAGTGTGGTATAAAGGCGAACAGGTCGTATCGGCTTCAGGCCGGAAGAAAGATGTCAATATTGAAAAGGGATCTACCCTTGAGTTCGTTTTAAGCAAACGCAGCGGAGGGCAGACTGAAATTCCCGATCTCGCCTGCAAGACCCTGAGCATGGCCAGGTTTATCCTTGATGCTCGCCAATTGAGGGTTGGGCGTATTACTAAAAGTGGTGAGATTGAAAATATGGAGGAGGCATTTATTGTTTCACAACAACCTGAATATGTGCCCGGCCAGCGCATAGAAATGGATGGCGCTGTGAACTTTATCATTCAGCAGGCGAAACCGGCAGACTGCCCCTGACGAAAAGATCTTCTTCAGGACCTTCTGGATTGCGGGCTTACTTTTTTTTCTTTTTTACCGGTGTGGATTCTTTTTTGACTTTTTGTGGCCTGGTTTTTCCATAAGACCCTTTAATGATTTTTCCTCTTTTTGTTTTACGATCACCTTTTCCCATGAAATTTTTTTTTGAGCATACAAATATGGAAAAAATATCAACATTGAGCAGACAATAAATTCTGAATTAGGCACAATTTGGTTTTGATATTGTTCCAAAAATCAAGTACTTTTGCAATCCATTTTAAAAAAGTTCTTTATCATGCAAGCTTTAAATCATTTTTCACTGCCCCTGAAAGGGCTGAAGAATGGAAAGCACAATTATACTTTTCAGGTTGACGAAGATTTTTTTGAATCATTTGACAATGCGCCTGTGGCATCAGGCTCACTGATCGTCACAGCTGAACTGAATAAACAAAGCAATCACCTCGAATTGTTGTTCCATCACAAGGGGACCGTTCGAACCGAGTGCGACCGGTGTACTGCTGAGATTGATCTGCCTGTTGAAGGTACAAATGAGCTCATCGTCAAATTCAGTGAGGAAGAAAATGAAGAGGAGGCTGTAGTGTTTATTCACCCGGAATCACACGTGTTCAATCTGGCAAAGTATATTTATGAATTTGTCGTTTTGTCGATCCCAATGATGAAAGTCTATGATTGCAAGAGTGAGAAAGATCAGCCATGTAACACGGAAGTTCTCAGGGTTTTGGAAGAATCACAATTGGGAAAAATCGATCATTCGATTTGGGATTCATTAAAAAATGTAAATATTAACAATTAAAATAGTTGTCCAATGGCACATCCGAAAAGTAGAATATCAAAACAACGCAAAAGGAAGAGGCGTACACATAAAAAAGCGACCATTCCCCAAATTGCTGTTTGCAAGACGACAGGGGAAGCCCACCTCTTCCATCGTGCATACTGGCATGAAGGCGACATGTATTACAGGGGAAAGATGATTGTCAAGGGCGACATGTACGAAGAATAAAAACATAAACCAAAATGATAAAAAGTCCTTTGCAGTCTTTGCACAAGGACTTTTTTTTTAAAATTTTCTGATATGAAAAAAATCATCAATACAGACAGGGCACCAGCACCTGTAGGACCGTATAACCAGGCTGTCCAATTTGGTCAGTATTTTTTTATTTCAGGTCAAATTGCACTTGATCCGGAGTCAGGCGAGCTTGTTACGGGCGATATTGAAAGCGAGACCACAAGGGTGCTAGAGAACATCAGGGCCATTTTACACAAAGCTGGTCTTAACTTTGAGGATGTCATCAAGACCACGGTCTTTGTCAAAGATATGGACATGTACGCCAGGATCAATGCTGTCTATGCTTCGTATTTCGAATCCTCGGTGGCCCCGGCCAGGGAACTTGTCGAAGTGTCCAGGTTACCCAAGTCTGTGAATATTGAAATTTCAGTCATTGCCGGTAAAGCGTGATACCATGCCAGAAACTAAAAAAATATTTTCTGCCATCCAGCCAACAGGTGACATTCATTTCGGCAATTACTTCGGAGCCGTCAAAAACTGGGTCCGTTTACAAAGTGAATACGACACTGTTTTTGGCGTTGTGGATTATCACGCCATGACCATGGCGTTCAATCACAATAAATTGAGAAACCAGACATGGGAGCTCGTTTTTAATCTGCTGGCCATTGGTATCAAACCCGAGAATCTCATGGTCCAGTCGCTTGTGCCCGAGCACACGGAGCTGAACTGGATCCTGAATTGTTTCTGCTCCTTTGGCCAGTTGACGAGGATGACACAGTTCAAAGACAAAAGCCAGAGCGTCCA
>JBFKJL010000266.1:0-3774 GCA_041631795.1 Saprospiraceae bacterium
CATGATCATGATCATGATCACGATCACGATCATGGCAGCCATGATGGTCACGAACATTGATGCCTTTCGCATTACAATAAATATGAAAACATGAATAATCTGATAGGCTGTATTTGTTTTATTATGGGCACAAGCATTGTGAGTGGTCAAGTGCTCATGCACGAAGATTTTGAGGCAGGCGTGATGCCGGATGGGTGGGCCATAGAGACGCAGGCATCTGACGGTGGCTGGCTTTTTGGTAGTCCAGCCGCACTATCAAGCCCTTACTTTGGGATCGCTGAAAACGGGTCTTCTGGTATTGCGTGCACCAATGATGACGGGTGTAATTGCAATAAAAGTCTTGACAGGCTTATTCTTCCGGTATTTGATTTTACAAATGTCAATGCCGCGGTTCTCCAGTTCGATGTGTATTTTCTGGATAACAGCTATGCAGGCTTCCAGGAGCGCGCTTATGTCGAAGTTTCTACAGACAGCACAAATTGGCAAGCCATTGAGCAGTTGCATGGCCATGGGTCCTGGGACAGGCATTTTATTGATCTTTCTGGATTTGCATATCAACCACGTGTTTATGTGGCATTCAGGTATACCGATAACGGTGGCTGGACTTTTGGTATGGCTGTCGATAATGTCACTGTTGAAATACCCTATGACCTGGATGCCAATCTCGTTTACGTCAACGGATTGAAGTATGGTGAGGAAGGCTGGCCTTTTCACATTAATGGTATTGTGACCAATAATGGGGCGACAAATATCACCTCGCTTGAAGTCTCCTATGCATTGAATGGACAGCCTACTGCCTCTGAAGTCTTCGACAGCCTTGATGTTACGCCATTTGAAAACTTCCATTTTTCATTTTCACAGGCATGGCTCCCTGATGCGTCAGGATTATATGATGTCCAGGTCGATGTCAGGTCCGTGAATGGCATGACTGATGGAGATGTGTCCAATAATTCTAATGCATTTACAACCGAGATCTTCGAGCAAATAACACCTCCGGACAAGATCAGGGAACTCATGGACGCCACACCCGTGTACATCCAGATCGCAGGATTTCAGGATATGTTGGACAAACCTACTGACCTAGATTTTTTCCCTATCCTTGGTAAGGACGAAGTTTGGGTCATCAACCAGAGAGATGAAAATTCCGGGGGAAGCACTCTGACAATATCTGATGCAACCAAATCTCCTTCTAATTTCTGGCATAGAGTAGATGGTAATGCATGGCATTTCATGTCATTGCCCACGGCAATAGCCTTCAGTGATGATAACTTCAACTTTGCCAATTCGCCGGGGGTGAAAGATGCCAATCATTCTGGTGGCACATTCACAGGGCCTGCACTGTGGTCCAGTGATCCAGAAGTCTATGCACAACCATCAGGGGGTAATGGCAGCCACCTTGATATGTTACATGGCAGTCCTTTCAGTATGGGCATCTGTCACGAGGTCGATAATGTGTTCTGGGTTTACGATGACTGGAACACGGATATCGTCAGGTATGATTTTGCTGAAGATCACGGGCCAGGCAATGCGGACCATTCTGACGCCATTGTTTACCGTTACAAAGGGCTAGGCATAGATGCGGAACTGGATATTCCAAACCACCTCATCCTAGACAAAGAGACAGGATGGTTATATGTTGTTGACAATGGGAATGACCGGGTCATAAGAATTGATATCAACTCCGGGACTTCCACTGTCGACTTACCACTGATTAACGAAGAACTTGCCGTCCATGCCGAAGTTAAGGGCTACGTTGCCGAGGTCGTGATCAACCAGGGCATAATGCAGCCTTGCGGTATAGAAATTTTCAGGAACTATTTACTGGTTGGAGAATATTCCAATGGGGATGTGTTGGTGTATGATATGGATAACAACTTTGAATACCAGGGGAAGATCGAGACTGGTTTTATCGGTCTGACCGGGATTAAAATAGGCCCCGATGGCAACCTGTGGTACACAAACAGGATCTTTAATACCCTGATTAAGGCGGAACCTGGTGAAACGACAAGTACAACGGTAAGTAGAAAAAATGAATTTCTTGTGTCACCAAATCCTGCTGAAGATTTTATCCACATTCGACAATTAAAAAAGACGGACCAATCTTTTGTCCAATTCTACAATGCTGAAGGTGCGCTCATAAAATCTGTGAGCCAGGTGGATCCCAATGGGCAAATAGATGTTTCAGACCTATTGCCCGCTATGTACATGATGATTGTTCAAAACGATGAAACAAGGACGATCAGAAAAATTGTAATTCAGAGATAGACTTTTGTGAAATACTTGATCATTTTATATTCAGTTTGTCTTCTCCTTTCTTGTCGCGAAGATAATTTCATCCTGGTGCAACAGTTGGATGCCCCTTTTCGTGAAGGATGTTGTTCCAATGTTTTCAGTATTGGGGAGAGGTCATTCCTGACATGGATTGCCTTTGTGGATGATTCGACGGAAGCTCTGATGATCACTGAGTACACAGATGACTCGTGGGTTGAAGCGACCGAGATCAGTCGTGGCAGCGATTGGTTTACGAACTGGGCTGATTTTCCAAGTCTCGTGTCCTTCGATAGTGCTGGCCAAATCCTGATCACCTATTGGTTGCAGAAAAGCAGTCCCAAAACGTTTGACTATGATATTCACATGACGGTCTCCCGGGATGGTGGCAATACCTGGGGCCAGTCATTTGTGCCTCATAAAGATGGTGTCCGGGCCGAACATGGATTTGTCTCAATGACATCTACAGGACAGGGAGAGGTGATGGCAGCGTGGCTGGATGGACGAAATACAAAATCAGGAAGTCACGAGGTTAATCAAGACCATGGCCATGGGCACGGAGGCCCGATGACACTCAGATCTGCGCTCATAGGGCAAAACGGCGAAGTCAGGCAAAGCCGGGAACTGGATAACAGGGTATGCGATTGCTGTCAAACGAGTATAGCCGGCATTGAGGATGGATTTATTGTCGTTTACAGGGACCGATCTGATGATGAGGTCAGAGATATCTATGGCACCAGGTGGATAAAAGGCGAATGGAGCGATCCTGAACCAGTGCATCAAGACAATTGGCAGATTGGAGGCTGTCCGGTCAATGGACCGGTTGTCACATCTATGGATACGTCTGTGGCTGTTGCCTGGTTTGCAATGGTTCAAAACTCACCTGAAGTCAAATTATCCTTTTCAGATGACAATGGCCAGACATTTTCTGATCCAATCATCATATCCTCGCAATCACCGATAGGACGGGTCGATGTCGAATTAATCAATACTGACCTTGCAGCAGTCACGTGGATAGACCAAAAGGAAGATGGTGCCATAATTGTTTTGCAATTTGTGGATAGGTTTGGTGCCGTTAAGGATTCAACCGTTGTGGCAGAAGTTCAATCAGGCCGGCAAAGTGGGTTTCCTCGCATGGCAAAAATGCCGGAGAACAGGTTGTTGATCACATGGACTGGGGGTTTAGACAGTAAAATGGTAAAAACTGCGATCGTTGATTACAACAATATCAAAGGCTTTTAAATGGACAGTATCACGCAAGCTGCATTGGGTGCTTCAATTGGGGAGTTGTTGCTCGGTCGAAGGATAGGGTGGAAAGGTGCCGTGATCGGTGGACTCGTTGCCACCATCCCGGACCTTGATGTCGTGCTCATTCCATTTTATTCTGATTTACAGCGGATCAGTGTGCACAGGGGATACAGCCATTCTATCATTTTTACATTGGCTGCAGCTTTTCTCCTTGTCTATATTTTGAAAAAGATCAAATGGACGCGCACCGTACCTGCA
>JBFKJL010000267.1:0-3767 GCA_041631795.1 Saprospiraceae bacterium
ACCTTGCGTCTGTCACCGACTCTTTCAACTACAACTCATGCCCCAACCGGTCTTTAGCTATTAATCTTTACACCCCACTAAACTGAAAATTCCCGAGAACTCGGGATTCGATTCCTGGACGTACCTCAAGAGCCATTTCTCGCGAAGTGGCTCTTTTTTGTTTACCCTTTCATGATTCCTCTCATAATAATGAAACACTGTTTTAATGTCTTATTTCGTCTATATATTAAAATCTGAACTATGTGGTCGGTTCTATATTGGACAAACTAAAGATTTAAATCGAAGATTAATTAAGCATAATAGTGGTCAAGTAAAATCAACAAAAGCATACTTGCCGTGGAAACTGGTCTATACTGAACAGTTTAATAATCGTTCTGATGCAATGAAGAGAGAAGTGTTCTTGAAAAAACAAAAGAACACATCATTTTACCTTAAGCTAATTAACAATGCGCAAAACTGAAAATTCCCGAGAACTCGGGATTCGATTCCTGGAGGTACCACAAGAGCCATTTCTCGCGAAGTGGCTCTTTTTTCTTCTATGAACCAGGATTTTAACCTTGCGTCTGTCACCGACTCATTCAACTACAACTCATGCCCCAACCGGTCTTTAGCTATTAATCTTTACACCCCACTATACTGAAAATTCCTGAGAACTCGGGATTCGATTCCTGGACGTACCTCAAGAGCCATTTCTCGCGAAGTGGCTCTTTTTTTTTGTTGGTCGTTAGCTGCGCTTACGATCAATTATCTTCCCTATTTTTATCCCGTGCAAAAAACATTTCTCCAAAACATCTTCCTCCTCCTGGCCATCAACATCCTGATCAAGCCATTGTATATATTTGGCATTGATGCACAAGTGCAAAACGCTGTCGGCGCCTCATCCTATGGCATATACTTCACCCTGTTTAATTTCTGCTATCTCTTCCAGGTCATTCTCGACTGCGGGATACAGAATTTCAATTCCCGTCATGTCGCCCAAAACAAAAGTTCGGTTTTTGACCATTTTTCGTTTGTCGCCGGGACAAAGCTCTTCCTGGTGGTCATTTTTCTCTTCGCTGTATTTGCAGGAGCGCTGATCGTTGGGTTTCCGGACACATACTACACCCTGCTCTTCTGGGTCTCCGGCATTATGATCCTCAACGCCTTTCAAATGTACTTGCGCAGTCATTTCTCCGCCCTCGGGGATTACAGGATGGAAAGCTGGCTCTCAAGTCTGGACAAGGGTATAATGATCCTGGTGATAGGCTACTTCATCTATGTCGAAAAAAACATCAGTATTCCCATTTTTTTGAAAGGACAATTGTGCTCAGTCATGCTTGCCATTCTTATCACTGCTATCTTACTCAACTTCAAATTCAGGTTGTCATTGCGCTTCTCCTTGAAGCGGATGAAAGCACTTTTAAAGCAATCCTTTCCATTTGCTGTTGTCTTTCTCTTGATGACACTGTACACACGTATGGATGCGGTCATGCTCGAACGGATCCTGAAAGACGAGGGTGTCGCTTCCGGCATTTATGCCGCGGGTTACCGCATCCTGGACGCCGGAAATATGCTGGGCTACCTCTTTGCCCTTCTCCTCCTGCCCATGTTCTCTGACCTCCTGGGCCGTCAAAAAAATGTCAATCAGCTCGTTGGTGTTGCCGCCAAATTGTTGCTCTCCTTTACCGCTTTGACCTGTTTAATTGCCTGGTTCTACTGCACTGAAATCATGGACCTGATATACGTCGATGCCACCCCAGAGTACGCCAATGTTTTTAAATACCTCATGGTCAGCTTTTTTGCAATGACACTCTCCTACGTTTACGGTGCACTGATCACAGCCTCCGGCAGGCTGAGAACATTCAATCTCATTTTTGTTGTCGGCATCGTCATCAACTGGGGTCTTAACCTCCTGCTCATTCCCTCTTTAGAGGCGTTGGGTGCCGTCTATTCCACACTTGCCACCCAATTTTTTGTATTTTTTGCCCAAGTCGTTTTGGCGTCAAGCCGATTCAACCTCAAGATCCATCAGCAAGATGTTTTAAATGTCGTGGCCCTGTTAGGCATATATTTTGCTATTGTCTACTATGTTAAAGCCTATCTCCCAGTGAATTGGATGATCCAGGTCCTGAGCATCGGAATTATCGGCATAATTGTATCATTTTTGCTGGGATTTCTTCGTTTTAACATCGATTTTTTAGAGACTAACGACACCGTGCATGAGCAATAACGAAAGCCTTCTCGATCTTTTTGCCCAATTATATAAATGGAGAAAGAGGATTATCGCCGTAACCTTAACCGGGGCCATCCTGATGGCTGCCATTTCGCTCCTGCTGCCCAATTATTTTAAAGCGACTACTGTCTTTTATGCCGCATCGCCGGATCTTGCCCAGCCTCTTCCTGTCGGTTCCGATGATCAGATCCGTGAAATATATGGCCAGGATACTGATCTCGACAGGTTGTTTTCCATCGCAAACTCGAATGAGATCATCGATGGGCTCATTAAAAAGTTTGATCTCTATACCCATTATGACATAGACTCGAGCAGCAACCGCGGAAAGCATAACATCAGGAAGAAATTCAGCAAGCTTTACGAAGCACAAAAAACGAAGTATGACGCCCTGAGTTTGTCCGTCGAGGACAAGGACCCTGTTATGGCCGCCAACATCGCCAATGAAGCCCGGCTGAAAATCGATGAGACGGGCCAGCTTCTGATTAAAACCAGCCAGAAAAATGCCCTCGAAAGCATTACAAAAAATATTGAAGCCAAGGAATCAGCGTTCCAGGTTTTGACGGACTCCCTGTTTGCTCTCAGGCAAAAATACAAGATCTTCGATGTGAAGTCGCAGGGAGAAGCGTACGGCCAATACCTTGTGTCGTCTGAAGGCGCCTATAAAAATGCCCTGTCGCAATACAATTTCTATTCAAAAAATCAGGGGCCAACAGACTCCTTACAGAAATACCGTGTTTTGTCAGCAGCACTCAGGGAACAGGTGACAGGTTTGAGAAATGATGTCAAACTCTACAACGAGGGATCGCCGCTCATTCTCAGCCTCGAACGGGAACGCAGTGACTTCAATGTCCAGCTCAGCCTCGACCGCCAGAGAAAAAAACAACTGGAAGCCGCATACAATGCGCCCTTCAATGCCCTACATCTTGTGGAGCATGCCGAAGTGCCCGTGTACAAGTCCCGGCCAGGCAGATCCATTATTGTCATCGGGGTTGCACTTTTGATCTTCCTGCTGATGTGCCTGTGGGTCATCGTCCAGGACCAATTGAACAAAAACAACTGGCGTGAAAAACTGGGTAATGCCTGATCTCACCCTGAAGTCGGTCCATCAACTGTCCGATGTAACGCTCTTTTATGGATTCGGGGCAGTGACAATAATTTCGATACTCACAGCGATAGCCTTGTATTCACCTTTACCTCTGCTGCTTCCACTTGGGATCATGGGTGCCCTTCTGTCTTTTATCGATACCAGGATTCCTTTGTACCTGTTCTTTGGACTCTTGCCTTTTTCCATTGAAGTCCAGTTTGGCAGCCTGGGCACAGACCTCCCCACGGAACCTGTCCTGCTCGTTTTGACGGGTTTGTTCTTCCTGGTGATGCTGACAAAGTACACATTCATTTCAAAACGCGTCTTCACTCATCCCATCAGCCTGATCATCCTGGCGCATGTGGGATGGATTGCCGTGGCTTCAGTTTTTTCAGAAAACCATCTTGTTTCCTTTAAATACCTTGCGGCCAAGATATGGTATGTGGTCCCCTTGTACTTCCTGCCCCTTGC
>JBFKJL010000268.1:0-3765 GCA_041631795.1 Saprospiraceae bacterium
AACCTGGCCAGCTGTCAGCGTCGCCACCAACTGTGGCTCAGATCCAATACCAAAACTGTCGTCGTCCTGCGCAATTGGGCTCGTCTCACATGGATCATCAGGATTGAAACTGTCCTCATATATGGCCGCAATACCATCGCCAAACTGCATCATCGTCAGGGTATATGTGCCAGTTACATCTACTGTAAACGTGTACAAATCCACAAAATGCGGCTCCGCAGTCGGCGGAAATGGCCAGCATGGCATGCTCGTAAAGTCCGCCACAACATCACCGGGACCCAGCTCACCAAAGAATGGATTGGCCAATGGCACACCGGCAGGAATATCACCACCCACAGGACATTTGCAGTCAAACGTCGGAGGCGTTTTATCTTCAAATGTAACCGTCCCCCAGCAATAGTTGCCACTGCAGACATCATACAGCCTATATTCTAAAGTAGCACCTATGTAATTTTGGAGAACATTACCATTCGTGTAATCCACAACAGCTCCTGACGCATTGTACACTTCAACGGCGTAGTAATTTTCATCAAAATCGCCTTCAAGGAACATATCGATTGTGATATCATCAGCATCGCATGCCCCATCTACACCCACTGTAATATGATCATTACAATTGAGTACAACTGTAGATCCGGCATCAGATTTAGTTGCTAAAAATACGTCATCATAATAGATAGCACCTCCACTGAAATCATACTGGAAAAATAAAACAACAATCTGCGCCCTGACAGCACCATCGGGTGCTACAGCGAAGGTTGTGTAATCTTTCCAACGGCCATCCGCATCGGCAGATGTATAAGGTGTCGTGCTGGTGAACGTGGGTCCGGCCAGAAGACAACCACTGCCATCGAGAAACTCGATATGAACTTCAGAAATGTTTGACCCCTGAAGTTGATCAGGAAATGGCGCACCTGCGCAATCATCCGCATCAGGTGAATAAAGGCTTGCTCCAGCAACATACGTTGTCCCCGGAGACACAGCAAATTGTTGGGAAACAACACCAGTTACATTAAAACCACCGGTAAAATTTCCAAACATTTTTAACATGCCTGAACCCGTATTGGCTATAGTATTACGGGGCACACAGTATGTGTCAGGAGAGGTGAGCGCGAAAACGTTTCCGAAAGGAATCCATCCATCCAGACCGTCTTCGAAACCACCATTAGGCAACATGTTTAATCCAATTGGGCCAGAAGCATTACAGTTATCTTCTATAAGAAAATTAACCCCAGGATTAAATGGTGGGCATTGACTTGTTCCAGTTGTGCTTATAAAACACACGACAAACAACGCCGCGAACAGCTTGTAAACATATTTCATGAGATTGAGTTATTTATATATATAAAAAAGTTATATAAGTAATTTCGTCATTATAAAAGTACAAAATTTCCTCAAATTGCAATGATTTGAAAAAAAAATTCAAAAAATTTTCGCTTCATTCGTAGCGTAAACACACTTTTAAAATAGATGAAAACGACCGGTCTTTTAATTAACATTTCGCTTTTATTTCTTTGTCAGTCTTTATTTGCCCAGCTGAATTTTGATCTTGGTTGTCAAAATCAGGATGATGCGGTCACCGGATTGGATAGAAAAGCCTGGACAGTCAACGAGGCAGATGTCAGTGAATCCTACCAACTCGATTTTGACATTCCGCTGGATGCACCATTTCCTTGTACTGAATTGACCATGGTCAATGTATCCATTGAAGGCTTTAGTGAGGATATAAATACCATACCTCCCGGGTGCTTTCTGACTTTCTGGACCCACGCCCTGCCCTGTGATGATCACGATCCCATCAGTTGCCCGTCAACCGATGCATTTTTCGACCAGGGAGGACTGATTACATCATTTTCATTCGGAAATGTAGATGATCTACCCGGCAATCCTCTCGGCATTGATATTGTTGTTGTTGTCGATGTGACCAATTGCGACCAGAATGCCATTACCTCTGGAAATTTTGAAGCATCATTTGATATTTGCGTCGAACTGGTCTACAGTGAATTGGACATTGATGAACCGCTTGACCTGGGTGATGATATTGAAATATGTGAAGGTGAACTCACAGATATTGTAGCCCCGGATATTTACGACCTTTATGAATGGGATGATCCCGACAACACTGAGACCCCTGTCCTGGAACAGGTCGGAACAGGCTTATATCAGCTTATTGTCACAGATGAAAAAGGGTGCACATCAAGTGATGAAATTGTTGTGACATCAGGTGATGAAATTGAAATCTTCACAAATCCGGCCACTCCAATTTCATTTTGCTCCGATAACATACAAGAAGTTACACTTTCCGCTAGCGGTGGATATGGTCAACCTTACGACTTTGACTGGGATTCAGATGGTGGCCTTTCGGGTAATTCGAATATGGTAACAACCAATGCAACTGATATATTTACCGTTACAGTGACAGATGATAATGGCTGCACCAAAACAGATGAGTTTTCGGTGATGATTGAAACAATTCCCAATCCGGGTATGGATTCCTCAGCTGTACTTTGCCAGGGAGAGTCTATAGACCTGGTTTCCTTATTGAGTCCAGGCGCTGATACGACAGGAATATGGATTGACAATTACAGTATACTCTCGGGATCGGTTATTAGTAATACGGATACCAGTGGCACGTTCATCTTTGACTATTTTTTCCAAGGTGGTGCGCCATGTCCCGACACTTCTTCCTCATTCCAAATAACTATCGCGCCAGACACGCTGACAGCTGGCGATGATGCATTTATAATCGCGTGTGCGGGGACGATAGTCAATCTTGTCGAAGAAATTGACGGGGACACCCTTGGCATCTTTGTCGATGATCAAGGTGATACCTTGACTGTATTTGAAGTCCTTGTAGACACTCTGGCAATGGATACGGTTACACTCAATTACATTGTAGGCTCACCAGGTTGTACGCCTGACTCCGCTGCCATCACATTGGTTCTTGCCAATAATATCATTTCAAATTTTACTGATACGATCTGTTCTGGAGATTCCCTTTTGATCAACAATACATTTTATAGCGCAACAAATCCCAGCGGTTCTGATACACTTGTTTCTGCCAGTGGATGTGATTCGATCATCAATGTATCTCTTGAAATTAATGAATCCTACAGTATTCTCATCGCAGACCAGCTGTGTTCGGGTGATTTCATGGAGGTCAACAGCACAATTTATGATGAGTCCAATCCCAATGGGATAGAGATGTTGCTTACAACTCAAGGATGTGACAGCATCATCACAATAAATCTTGGATTCGGGGATAATTTTATTGATACTATGAATATTGTCCTTTGTGAAGGTGGCGATACAATCATCAACAATACACTTTATAATGTCTCAAACCCTGTAGGCTCAGATACTATATCCTCAATGAGCGGATGTGATAGCATTTTAGTCATCAGCCTCAGTTTTTTTGATCCCCCTTCAGGAGCAGTGGATACAATACTTTGCCCTGGCCAGACCTTTTCTTTAGGTGGAACCACATTCAATGAAATGAATCCAACCGGATCTGTTACACTTGCAGGGGCATCGTCCCTTGGCTGCGACAGTATTGTCAACGTCAGCGTGAGTTTTCACATGGACACACCTGCCAACCTGGATACAATGTTGTGTTTTGGCGAAAGCCTGATCATAGGGGGTGTCACATTCAATGAACAAAACCCCATGGGACCAGCGGTATTGCAAGGCGCTTCCTTCCAGGGCTGCGACAGTATCATCAACGTCAGCGTGAGTTTTCACATGGACATACCTGCCAACCTGGAT
>JBFKJL010000269.1:0-3765 GCA_041631795.1 Saprospiraceae bacterium
AGGGCCTGCTTGTAGTCATATTCCCTGGAATCAATAATGTAAATCTTGCATCCGAGGGCCTTTTCGAGTTCTTCGTGCCCATTTTTCCACAAGTAGGCGATCTCATGCGCCGTTGTATTGTAATCCTTCTTCCACTTCTTTGATATGACGATCTCGAGGGTAAATATCCCAAACGTAAAGTCTATGATCTTCGAGGATAATCCAAAACCTACCCTGTAAAACATGTCGGTTTCGATAAAATGCTTCCTATTTATTTCATCAATATTCATCCACTTTTGGAAAAAGCAGAAACTGTGCCATATTATTCTCCCCCGCGTGAGCCTTTCTAAATAATTTGTTCAATGAATGACATAAGAAAATTTAATTTTACACCTCTAATTTGATTCGCATGAAAAATCGCCTTCGAATTTCATCTTCCTTTTTTTTAATCCTATTCCTGGCATGTTCGACCGAAAAAAATGTTCCTGGATCGGAAAACAGGCCCCATGATCCATGGGTATTCCGGTCTGTGATCGACCAAAACCCCAGAATGATCACAATGGCCCTGGATAATGACCTCTGGTTGTCATATTCCACGAGTACCGGAGCACTCTACAAAGCTTGGAAAGGCCTGGTCAACTTTGAAGGTGCTGTATACGATTATGCCCATGGCCCGCAGCCCACCACCGTAGGCGATGCTTATATGATCAACACCCTGGACCAGCCATGGCATGTGTACAGGGGCGCGGAGCCAATAAATACCCGCCTACATTACAAAGGGCACAGGTTTTCCGGGGATAATGTCCAGCTCATGTTTAGGATCCCTCTTGGATCAGGCAATGGAGAGGTGCACATCACCGAACAGCCGGAAGTCTCCATTTCAGAAACAGGATCCAGGGTTTTTGTTAGGACATTTGAAGTGTCCGGGCTCAGAGAAGGCTATACCTTAAATCTTGCATCCGACATCTCCTCCATTGTTTCAAAAGGAAATATCAAGACAGATTTGGCATTAAATGTCAACACCGAAGAGAGTTATGAATTCGACAACAGGTCGTTCATCAAGCTCAGCTGTGCTTTTGTTTTCAAAGGCGATGGTTCGTACAGGATCGAAATCCCGCTTCTTGAACCCACTTTGCTTGATCCCAATCTCGATGATGGCTTTGATGTCAACGACTCCAGTTTGCCCGTGGGCGCCCAGTTGATAGCCAAAAGCGACTGCAGGACATGTCACAACAAAGATAAAAATACTGTCGGGCCCGCATATGTTGAAATTGCCAAGCGGTACGAACCTACCGATCCCAATATCAGGTTGCTGGTCAAAAAGGTAAAAGAAGGCGGCTCCGGTATCTGGGGCAACCAGGTCATGACCGCCCACCCCGAGGTGCACAACGCCGATATCGAGGAAATGATCAAATACATATTTACGACTGCAGAATTTGAAGGGGAGGCACCTGAAGGTCGTGAAACCAATAATATTGAAGAATTTATACAGCCTGCCTCTGAGGTTTCACCGGACCAGTTGATACCCGGGGCCTTTGTGGAGGTGTTCAATATCCCCGAATCTACCCGGACAATTCCCGAAAATCTGGACAGAAAGTCACCAATAATGGCTGGTATTCTCAATGATTTCAGTAATATCAGCGGTTCAGATTTTGTCGGCCTTGAAGATCATTTTGCCCTTGTCGGAAAGGGTTTCATTCATATCGAGGAAGATGGGATATATAATTTCAGGCTTTGGAGTGATGACGGGTCCAAACTCACGCTCAATAAGAATGTGGTGATTGAAAACGACGGCCTCCACGGTACCCAGAGCAGGGAAGTCCAATTGCGCCTGGCCAAGGGAAATCATCCATTTAAATTAGAGTATTTCCAGGGTTTAGGGGGAAAATTTCTCAGCTTGAACTTCAGGCCGGAAAATCAATCCGAATGGGTCACCCTTCCGGGTAAACTGATTTCTCATCACAAGGAGGACCAGAAGCGTATCGGCACGAAGTCCTTGCCGATGTCCATTGTCACAAGGATACCCGGTGACAGGATGCCGCTCAAGAATGTCCATCCCGCCTTTGATCTCTTCCAGGCAAGGCCGGCTTCGTTTGAACCAAAGGTTGGCGGTATGGATTTTCTGTCAGATGGACGGCTCGTGGTCAGTACATGGACGCCGGATGGCGCGGTGTATATCCTGGATAATCTTAAAAAGCCCGATCCCGAAGCCATTGGTGTTAAAAAGATTGCCCATGGACTCGCCGAGCCGCTCGGTGTGAAAGTCGTGGATGACGAGATCTATGTCATGCAAAAACAGGAGATCACACACCTTGTCGATTTGAATGGAGACGATATCATTGATGAGTACAGGACGCTTTGCGATGACTGGGGCGTGACAGCCAATTTCCACGAGTTTGGATTTGGGCTAGAATACAAGGATGGGTATTTCTATGCCAACCTCGCCACAGGCATCTTGCCTGGCGGTGCCGGCATGCCCAACCAGCATCCACACAGGGGCAGCGCCATCAAGGTCTCCAGGGAAACAGGTGAGATGGAAATCGTGGCCAATGGCCTGAGAACCCCTAATGGCATTGGAAGAGGCTTCAACGACGAACTTTTCATTGCAGACAACCAGGGCGACTGGTTGCCTTCCAGCAAGATCGTTCACGTCAAAAAAGGCGCCTGGTACGGGTCCAGGGCGGTCGATTTTGAAGGCACTGCCAAAACCCCCGAAACGAAACCCGTCGTCTGGTTGCCACAGGACGAGATCGGCAACTCCCCCAGTACGCCGTCCTATATTGATCATGGGCCCTATTCCGGGCAAATGATCCACGGGGAAGTGACCCACGGCGGCGTCAAACGTGTTTATGTCGAAGAAGTGAACGGTGAATTGCAGGGTTGTGTGTTCCGGTTTATCCAGGGCCTTGAAGCCGGGGTCAACAGGATTTGCTGGAGCCCGGATGGTGATCTCTATGTCGGAGGCATAGGCAACCCGGGCAACTGGGGTCAGACGAATAAGTTGTGGCACGGCCTTCAGAGACTGGAATACAATGGAAACTCAGCCTTTGAAATGCTGGCTGTCAGAGCCCATTCTGATGGTATTGAAATTGAATTCACAGAGCCACTCCGCCCGGGAGAAGGCTGGCAAATATCAGACTACGAGGTGAAGCAGTGGTATTATCTTCCAACGGCCGACTATGGTGGTCCAAAACTGGATGAGCGGTCGCTCAATATCCTTTCGGTGAATGTATCCGATGACAAGAAAAAAGTTTTCCTCGAACTGGAGGGCATGAAAGCAGATCATGTCGTTTACATCCGCCTGGTCAATCACTACGTCTCGGCAAAGAACAATGAACTGTGGAGCACAGAAGCGTGGTATACCATGAACAACATCCCTGCAAACAAACCGGGATTCAGGTCACAGATCAAAGAAACTTTTACTCCCAATACACTGACACAAGCTGAAAAAGATGCGGGCTGGAAACTGCTGTTTGACGGCAAATCCTTTGACGGCTGGCGCGGATATAAAAAGGATAAGGTCAGCGATGTGTGGCGCATCAGCAATGATGCCATGACGCTGGACACCGTCGTCCGGCCCGATGGCAGCTGGTTCATTGAAGGCCATAATGATATCATTACGGTCGACCAGTATGAAAATTTTGAACTGAACCTGGAATGGAAGATTCAGAACTGCGGCAACAGTGGAATCTTTTTCCTTGTCCAGGAACTCGAAGATTATGATGAGGCTTACTACAGTGGTCCCGAAATGCAGATCCTCGATAATGTGTGTCATCCTGATTCCAA
>JBFKJL010000270.1:0-3756 GCA_041631795.1 Saprospiraceae bacterium
CTGAATACATTCCTTATTGATCAGGTGATTTCACTCTGAACTCTGAACTCTGAACTCTGAACTCTTTATGCCGACGATCCCGAACATCGGGATGTGCGGCATCCCGACAAGGCACAGCCTTCGTCGGGACTCTTAACTTTTCCTCGGCTTCGTCGGCCTCACTTCCACCTTGCTTGGTAACGTCCGTGCAGGCATCTTAAGCAGGTCAATAACCATTTGCCCCAGATCTTCGGGCTGGATTTTCCAGTTGTCCTTTTCCGTTGGCATGTTGTCATTGAAATAAGTTGCCACAGACCCGGGCATGATGGTTGTGGTTTTAACTCCATAATTCCTCAGATCGAGCATGACGGCCTGGGTAAAGCCGACAAGCCCAAATTTACTGGCGTTATAGGCAGCGCCCTTGGCAAAGAAATTTGTGCCAGCGAGACTGTCAATGGTGATAATATAACCCTGTGATTTCTTGAGTTCTTCGACGCTTGCTTTGACGGCATTGAACACACCTGTCAGATTGATGTCGATAACTTCATTCCATTCTCTGACTGTTAATTGATCAATTGGTGCAAAGTGGCCGATTCCAGCATTGGCCACAAGGACATCAAGCTGGCCATATTTTTCACAGATCATATCTACAGCATCATAAAGGTGATCTATATTTCTGACATCCCCGACGAAGCCACACGCATTGCCAGGATAGTCTCCATCCAGTTCCAAAACCGTTGCATTTACCGTTTCCTGTGTCCTCCCGGTGATACAAACATGCATGCCTTCTTTGATCATGGATTCACCAATCGCCTTGCCAATGCCTTTTGTGCCTCCTGTGATCAGGGCTGTTTTGTTTTTTAAATCTATCATCGGTCCTTTTGGTTTAAATATACGAATACTCTTGCCACCTTAAAAGTGCTTTATGTTGGTCTATTTGGTCAAGACAATTATTTTTGCTTTCAATTTGAAACACATGAAACGCATTATTTTCATTTTTATAGCGGTTGGTCTTGTCTTGCTATCCTGCGGTAAAAGCGCGGAAGACATCCTCAAAGACGACATCACGGAAATTGAATCCTACCTCAGTGCAAATGGTCTGGTCGCTCAGTCAACAGCATCAGGATTACATTATATCATTGACAATCCTGGCAATGGTCAAAAGCCCGGCATTAACAATGTTGTCACAGTCAAATACAAAGGCTACTTTACAGACGATGCTGTCTTTGATCAATCCGGAAATGCCGGGGTATCATTTCCATTGTCCAATGTCATCGAAGGTTGGCAGGAAGGCATCCCCCTGTTTGGAAAAGGAGGCAACGGGATCCTCCTCATTCCATCATCTCTCGGGTATGCTGACAATCCGCCACCGGGATTTCCATCCAACGCCGTCCTGATCTTTGATGTAGAATTATTGGATTTCAATTAGTGGATACTTTCAAGGCCACAGAATATTCCCCGGCCTACCTTTTCAGGAATGGTCATTTGAACACCATTTACCCCACTCTCTTCCGGTCAGGTAAGGGCGTCAACTATACAAGAACAGCCATCGATACACCTGATGGCGACTTCCTGGATGTCGATTGTATACGAAGGGATAAAAATCGCCTGGCTATTATTTGCCACGGGCTGGAAGGCAGCAGCACGTCTCAATATGCCATAGGCATTTCGCGTATTCTCTCAGAAAACAATTGGGATACAGCGGCGATCAATTACAGGGGGTGCAGCGGCAGAATCAATCTTAAACCTCGAATGTATCACAGCGGAGCCACGGACGATCTGCACACTGTATTCAAAAAATTGCACATGCCTTATGATACAGTTGTTTTCATTGGTTTCAGTCTTGGCGGCAATCTCGTCCTCAAATATTGCGGGGAACGCAGTGAAACCATTCACCCAAAAATAAAGGCTTGCGTTGCTGTGTCGACACCTACGGACCTTGAGGCCGGATCGAGATATATCGGCAAAGCCTCCAATTACATCTACGAAAAAAGATTCCTTGTCAAACTTGGGCAAAAGGTCAGGCTAAAGCATCAGCAATTCCCTGAAGTCTACGAGCCTGAACACCTCAAGCACGTCAAATCCCTGTATGGGTTTGATGATGTGTACACTTCCAGGATCCACGGCTTTGCCAATGCAAAAGATTACTACACACAGTGCTCATCAGGAAGATTTCTGGCGTTTATTAAAGTCCCGACCCTCCTGCTCAATGCCCTCGATGACCCTTTCCTGCCTGATGCCTGCTATCCATATGATACCATCAAGGACAACAAGCACATCACCATGCACACTCCACGCTATGGCGGACATGTGGGATTCACACGGTTCCGGAAAAAGTATTATTGGTCTGAGTTATACGTCAGACATTTTCTAGACACGGTCGTCTGAAGCAGGAAATATTTGAAATTACAATGTAGGCCTTACACTTCAGCGCTACTTGACCTCAAATGAGATCTTCAGATTTACCCTGTATTCAACGATTTCGCCATCCTTGACGACAGCACTCTGACTCTGAACAAATGCAGATTTGACGCCATCCACAGATTTGGAAGCTTTTTTTATGCCCTTGGCCGTCGCATCTTCCCAACTTTTGTCGGAATTGCTCATGATCTCAATAACTTTTAATACACTCATATGAATAGTTTATAGTTTTTAGTTTTTTGCTGACGAAGACTTTGTCTTGTCAGCATCCTGACATCCCGCTTAATCGGGATCGTCAGGAAGTTTTTAGTTTTTAGTCCCGACGAAGCAAAGCTTGTCGGGATGCCGTACATCCAGGTTTCCTGGGTCGTCGGCATTCTTAGTCCTGACGAAGGCAAACCTGTCTGACTGAGTTCACGAACGTAGTCAGAGCCTTGTCGGGATGCCGCACATCCCGATTTTCGGGATCGTCGGCATTTTTAGTTTTTAGTCCCGACGAAGCAAAATTTGTCGAGATGCCGTCTTCGACGGCACTTTCAGCTTTCAGCTTCCACCTTCCACCTTCCACCTTTCACCTTCCACCTTTCACCTTTCACCTTTCACCTTTCACCTTTCACCTTTTAACTACACCCTTTCAACAAGTTCCCGGCCCTTTAAATTCCGTGTGGATTAATCAAATAAAATTAATCCTCAGATTGGGTTTCGTCTACCAGGCCAATTGCTCTTATCACTCAATCCTGAATAGAACACAAAGAGAAGAATTATAATGATGAGTCCAGGCAATGGTCTAAGCACATGGTACTTTGCATAGGGTCCGGGAGGAATCGTCCAGAATCCTTCTACAGGCTTATGGATAAGTGTCAGGAAGGCCGGGTTTTCAGATGTATCAACGATGGCAAAGTGGCCGGTTACATACATGATGGCCAGGGCTGAAACCAAACCTGTAAGGAATAAAAGTTCAGGCTTTTTAAGGAATGGTCCCAAGGCTTTTCTTTCGGGGACACTAAAAATCTTGAGAATGATCAATCCCGCAGCAGCTCCGACCAGGTTGATCACGACATCATTAAAATCGTAGTAATCCGGTCGCCTGGGTGCCAGGACCAGGAATTGATAGCCTTCATCAATGGCTCCCGCGACAATGGTCCAAAACAAGGTTCTTGGAAATGAGCCAATGAGTGGGAAGGCCAGGATGGCAAAACACGCATACTGGGGAAAATGGACGACTTCCACATTAATGACAAACAGGGCGTTAAAACAGAAGATCATTAGGAATGCCGTCATTAATATGTAGGTCAACAAAAGTCCCTTTTGGTGGTGCCTTCTCACAGCTTTGAACAGCATCAGGCCAAGGATGAA
>JBFKJL010000271.1:0-3741 GCA_041631795.1 Saprospiraceae bacterium
AGACAAAAACTGAATTCTTCATTGTATCCAACGCCCAACTTCCCGGCAGCGAAAATATGATCGCTCATGGCAATCAGCCGTTCGTAGTTCACAGTGAAGCCATCAGATATAAAACTCACATTGATGCTGTTCAAAGGTCTTTGTCCAGGGTTATCGATTTGACCCTGGCAAGATATTGAGATGGTAAAGCCAAATAATAAGACTGTTATAAATGCACTTCTCATGGTTCTTAAACTTTTCATTAAGCCAAAATTGCGTGCAATTCCGGCTATGTGCCAAGGCGAAGTGTAACATTCCCGGGTACAGATTGATCAGGTTCATTCATTAAAGACATTAAACGCTTTCCACCTTAGTCTAAAATCATTTTTTTCATTTATACATTAAGATTTTTTATAATATTACTACCTTAGCAGACAACCAAATTTTAACAATCATGAAACATTACATTATTATCGCTCTGATGAGCCTGGTGGTACTGTCTTGTACCCATGACCCCAATGAATACAAAATTTCGGAATCAGGCGATATCGAACTAGAGACTCGCGGCAATCAAAAGATCAGCGTTTGCCATGATGGCATGATATTGCGCGTCAGCGTCAATGCCGTGCCGGCCCACCAGGGACATGGCGACGCCGTGGACATGGACGATGATGGGTATTTCGATAAAAAAAATGGATGCGGTCCGACAGATTGCGACGACACGAACCCGGCCCTGACCGACAACTGTGTGGTCTGCGATTTCATGTCTATCCTGGACATGTGGGATTTTGACGAAACCTGCTTTGATATCAGCACAGGAGCCTATCTCGAAGGCGATTATGCCTGTATATATGACGACAGTTGGTCCTACGAAACCGGTGCCTGCGGCACCTACCAGGGCGGCTTCCTGCATTCCGCAGCCATTTTTGACAATGACATTTCGGGCGTGAACACATGCCAGGACGACAATGAAAATGATTTCGGATTCATATGGGCTTATGCCCAGGACTATATCTATTGCGGTGAGCATTTCATACGCGGCGGTTACCAGTATAAGTTGTTTGATCCAAGCACACAGCCATGGAGCGTCATTATAGAATGTGTGGATGAAGGGTTCGGACAGGCATACTTTGACCTTGGTATGCAATATATAGGTGTCATTACCGATCTTCAAACTTCCATGGGCATTCCCATCCCGGCTGTCAAATGTCCGAAGGCATATCCCGACAGCAGTGCCCCAGGCAGCAATTACGTGACCTTGGATCCAGAAGGAATGGTGAATCCCTCAGAATTCTTTGATTTTTCTGTTGCCAAGATCCAATCACAATAAAATGGTCTTAAAAACTCGTGCCACGAGATACTCGTGGCACGAGATACTCGTGGCACGAGTTTTCTACTAATTCCTGATCAATCCCCCAATCCACCCCTTCTTATCTACTAATCATGAGCATTTCTTTTGCAGAAGTCATCAACAGCTATTATTTTCAGGTCTATAAATGGAATGCTAATGAAATTACAATGGATATATGCGGTATGCTTCTTGGTTGTTTTGGGCATGGCCCTGTCATCCTGCGATTCGGATGACCCCGATCCAGGGCCAAACGAAGGTGATTATGAAGGGTACACCCTGGAATGGAGTGATGAGTTCAATGGCGCCATCGATCCGGCCAATTGGACTTACGAGCTGGGTGACGGTACAGATTACGGCTTGCCACCTGGTTGGGGCAATAGCGAGAGACAATTATATACTGATTCGCAAAACAATGCTATTATTCAGCCCGATGACGAAGGCAATTCTGTGTTGGCCATCGTCGCCAGGAAAGAACCTGGTGAACACAGGTACAGTTCGGCCAAATTGACCACGCAGGGGCTGCAAAGCTTTCGTTTTGGTAGAATAGAAGCCCGCGTTAAGGTACCGCAGGGGCGTGGAATGTGGCCGGCATTCTGGATGCTAGGCAATAATAAGGATGTATTGGATTGGCCGGGGTGTGGTGAAATAGACATCTTCGAGGTCATTGGGCATGACCCATCGGTCATCCACTCCAGTGTGCACTACACCAATGATGAAAATAAGCATGAAAGCAATACGCTCGATCTTGATGCAGGTGAAAACCTGGCAAATGACTACCACATATACAGAGTTGACTGGACCCCCGAATCCCTCGTCTTCAGCATCGATGAAAGAATGGTGAACAGTGTTCCTGTCGAAGAAGACATGAAGGAGTTCCTCAGATCCTTCTATATCATTTTCAATATAGCTGTTGGCGGCAACTGGCCCGGTGATCCCGATGCATCCACTGTCTTTCCGCAACGCATGTTCATAGACTGGGTCCGCGTGTACAGCAAGGATGACCTGGTTCCCCCGCAGGAACCACCACTGAATATTCAGGAAGAAACCATCGGCGTTTTGGCCAATGATATAGCGCAGCACGCATTAAGGAGCGGCCTGGAACAGTTCTCCAATGTCAGCCTGAAATCTTTTGGCGATGGCGGCGAACCCGATATCGCGACTTCAGATATCGCCATTGATGGTGACTCCAGCCTTGTTCTCAGTTATCCCGGTGAAGGGTGGGGCGGCGCTTTTTTTGTCCTTGAGCCCACCATCAATGCCAGTGACCTGGCCAATGGGACATTGTATTTCTCGATTCGGCCCCCGGCAGATCTCACGGACATTGAAATAAAACTGGAATCCGTGGCCACAGCTGTTTCCTTGTTTATCAGGGATTACACGGGGACTGACGTTGGCAATGGATACTTTGAATACGCCATCCCCATGACAGATTTTGACGGCCTGGATCTTTCAGACCTCAAGATCCCTTTTGCCATGTGGAATCCGGTCAATGCTTCGGGGGCCTATATCCAAGGGGATATTTTCCTGGACAATGTCTATATCGAGTGATCATGGAATGCGTAGAGTAATGATATCTTGCGGCCGATTGGATTCAACCATCCCGAGGACAATTTGACCCGGATAAGACCGAGTATTGTACGCCATAAAACAAAGCAAGAATGCGAAACCCATGGACAATCCTTAAGAATAAAGGTGTTTATGATAACCCCTGGATCCATGTGACCGAATTAGATGTCATCACGCCAGGCGGCACCCGGGGCATTTACGGCAAGGTTCATTTTAAAAATTATGCCATAGGGATTATTCCCCTGACAGCCGGGGGCGAAACTGTTCTGGTCGGGCAATACAGGCTGCCGTTGAATACCTATAGTTGGGAAATCCCTATGGGGGGAGGACTTATTGGGAAGGACATCCTCACTTCAGCACAACGAGAACTTCAGGAAGAAACAGGTATCACAGCCACTGAGTGGAATAAAATTCTTGATATCCACCCATCCAACAGTGTCACGGATGAAACAGGGATGGTCTTTGTCGCACGCAAGGTTACATTTGGGCCAAGAACACCGGAAGATACGGAAGACATCACCATGCGGAAGATCCCTTTCACCCAGGCATTTGATATGGTCATGGATGGGGAGATCACAGATGCCATCAGTGTGGCCGGTATCCTCAAACTGAAAGTGATGTTGAACAATGAGCAATGAGCAATGAGCAATGAACAATGAACACCGAACAATGAATAAAGATTGAAGGGTTACTGATCGTGTACGATTTCACAATTCATTATTCGGTGTTCAGTATTCGGTATTCGTTGTTCATTGTTCGGTGTTCGGTGTTCAATTTTCAATGTTCGATGTTCATTGTTCATCAATCACCTGCTTGTGCTTTGAATTTTACTGAAAATTACAGAA
>JBFKJL010000272.1:0-3731 GCA_041631795.1 Saprospiraceae bacterium
CCGGCGTTACTGGCCGAGGTAAACGGTCCCAGTGGGGCAGGCTTAAAAGTCCGCAGCATCAGACCTTTGTCCAGGAAGTAGGCCGCCAGTCCCGGGCGTGATCCCCTGTCCCAGGAATTGACCAGGCGACCGCAATTGTCCACAAGGTAGGCACGGGTGCCTGAAAAGGGAGAGAAGAATGTCAGCCCGTCTAAAGCTGCATCGTCAAAATGCGTCACACCCACAGTTTGGTTGTAGCTGTTTTGACCTATCAAAATGATCAGTGCAAGGACAAAGGATTTTATTCGTATAGCATCAATCATCGGGTTCATTTAATATTAAACAATCTGACGCCCATAAAATGGCTTTGCAGGCCCGGGCCATGATCACATCATACCCGGGATCTTTCCACCTCCAAGATAGAAAATGTATCTTCAGGATGAACCCGGCAGTTCGGACCTGACAAACTGGTGCAAGAATGATAAACAAACAAATATTGACACTCTGCAGTGGGGCATTTGATCTATTAAAACTATGAAGAATGTCGAAAAAAATCTGCTGCCTTTGATTAAAGAGGGATCTTAGAGTATGATTCTATTTCAAAATTGAAACTCTAATTCTTTCTTTCGGGAATTCTTAAACTTTCAATTGATATGATAAATCAAGAGCTTTCGTTTCAGCCCACTCAAAGCACCGAGCGCATCCAGGCGCTGGATTTCCTGAGGGGTTTCGCCATCCTGGGCATTCTTATCGTCAATATCCAGAGTTTTTCAATGCCCGGCGCTGCCTACCTGAATCCCATGGCCTACGGTGACATGACAGGGATCAATAAATGGGTCTGGATCATGACCTATGTTCTTGCTGACCAGAAGTTCATGACAATCTTTTCCATCCTCTACGGGGCAGGCATTGTCCTGGTCACGTCCCGCGCCTTTGAAAGGACCGGGAAATCAGCAGGATTGCACTACAGGCGGACATTTTGGTTGCTCGTCATAGGACTCATCCATGCGCATCTCATCTGGTACGGCGACATCCTCGTGCCCTATGCTCTTTGTGCCTTGTTTGTTTACCTGTTTCGGAAGTTGAAGCCCAAAACACTTTTTATCATCGGGACGATCTTCATTTCAGTTCATTCCTTTCTCTATCTCTTCCTGGGCTTCAGCATGGATTTCTGGCCGCAAGAGGCCATTGAATCGGGAATTGCAGAATGGATGCCCCCCAAAGACGTGATCAATTCAGAGATCGCGGCGATCACAGGAAGCCTTGGAGAACAGATCAGCGCTAATTCAAAATCCGCTGTCTTTCTCGAAACAATGGTCTTTTTCCTGGTCTTCTTGTGGAGGGCCGGTGGCTTGATGCTTGTGGGCATGGCCATGTACAAGTGGGGCATCCTGACCGCACAGCGTTCCAGGGCTTTTTACTCAAAAGGGATGATTGTAGGATGGCTCCTGGGTTTTCCGCTCACCATCCTGGGCGTCTATAAGAATTTTGAATCCGGTTGGGCCTACGAATATGCCATGTTCCTGGGCACGGAATTCAATTATTGGGGCAGCCTGCTGATCAGTTTTGGCTACATCTGCCTGGTCATGCGCATCGCCAAATCGGGGAAGTTGCCCTGGCTGCGCGACCGGCTGGCAGCTGTAGGCCAGATGGCGCTCACCAATTACCTCATGCAATCGATCATCTGTGTTTTCATCTTCTATGGTATAGGGCTGGGACTGTTTG
This sequence comes from Saprospiraceae bacterium, assembly GCA_041631795.1. Lineage (GTDB taxonomy): Bacteria > Bacteroidota > Bacteroidia > Chitinophagales > Saprospiraceae > JBFKJL01. The sequence continues at coordinate 1,705 of JBFKJL010000272.1, forward strand.
GCCAGATCGAACGGCAGTACCAGGTCATGATTGTTTTGGCCATCTGGATCGTCCAGATCCTGTGGTCCAGGCCATGGTTGAACCATTTCAGGTATGGGCCTTTTGAATGGCTGTGGCGGAGCCTGACGTATATGAAGAGGCAGCCCATCAAGCATGAAGGTTGAGATATTTATAGAAGCTTAATTTTAAAAGACGCGAAATATGCGTACTTTTTGAAGATAAATATTTCAGAAATTGCATTTTGGATTTGGTGAATTCTTGACCCTTCTTGGGTCCCTGGGCCTCTTTCTCTATGGGATGAAGGTCATGAGCGACGCCCTCTTGGAGGTTGCAGGAGACAGGATGCGGACTATCCTGGCCACAATGACATCTAACCGGGTCTTTGCAGTTTTCACGGGATTCCTGATCACTTCTGTCATCCAGTCTTCTTCCGCCACGACCCTCATGGTGGTCAGTTTTGCCAATGCAGCCCTTCTTACACTCACTGAATCCATAGGCGTCATCATGGGTGCCAACATCGGCACGACTGTCACTGCCTGGCTGATCACGATCCTGGGCTTTAAGGTCAGTATGAGTGCCATAGCCTTACCTCTTGTGGGTCTGGGCTTCCTGCTGATATTTTCAAAGAACAGGACCAGGAAACAATGGGGCTATTTTATCGTGGGATTTGCCATCCTGTTTATTGGCCTTCAGTTTTTAAAGGATTCTGTGCCGGATATCAGGAACAATGCCGAAGCCCTCGCCTTCCTGACCAAATACACGGCAATGGGATTCCCATCCATCCTGATTTTCCTCTTCATCGGTACAATTCTCACTGTCGTCATTCAGTCTTCAAGTGCCACAATGGCCCTGACCCTTGTCATGTGTTTCGAAGGATGGATACCCTTTGATATGGCTGCAGCCATGGTTCTGGGCGAAAATATTGGCACAACCATCACCGCCAACCTGGCAGCAATTGTGGCCAATTTCAATGCCAAACGTACTGCCAGGGCGCACCTGATATTTAACCTGATTGGCGTGGTATGGGTGCTGGTCCTTTTTGCGCCTTTTTTGCGTTTCATCGTATGGGTCACGGGTTTAACCGGCAGCCCCTCTCCTTATAGCGCTTCTACAGCCATCCCTGTAGCACTCTCATTATTTCATACGATTTTCAATCTTGTGAATACATTTCTGTTGATCTGGTTCATTCCTTTTATTGCCAGGATCGTTCAATGGATGGTCAGGGAAAGGAAAGATCCGGAAAAACAGATCGATGAGCCCATGTACATCGATGTCACAAACCTGGAGTACCCGGAAACAGGGATCGCCGCACTGTACAGGGAATCGTTGCGCCTATTTGAGGATTCCGCGTTCAAGGCCATAGCCCACGGCATCAACGTACACCGGACGGACATTGCTTCGGATAAAAAGATCAAGGAATTGATAGATCGCAGGGAAATCATACAAATAGATCTTGAAGACATTTACTATAGGAGAATCAAGGTCATCTATAACAAGATCGTGGAGTTTGCCACTGTGCTACAAAGCCGTTTTGAGCTCAGCAAGAAAAAGATTCAGCAGATCAGGAATATCCTCCTGGCCAACAGGCATCTTGTCGCCGCTGTCAAGGAAATGAACCTGCTGAATAAAAACATGTCCATCTATGTCGGATCTGATAATTACCACATTAAAAAGCACTACAATTACTTTCGCAAGATGATCCTGAAGGTCCTGCGGGAGATCCTCGATCTTAAAACAACCAAAGACCCTGACAAGCATTTTGAAAAGCTGGACAAATTGAAATCCAAAACAGATAAAACAGATGTCTTGCTTGATGGATCCATTGAAAAGCTTGTGCGTCAGGATAAGATCACCAATGACATGGCCACGTCCCTCATGAATGACAGCGCCATTGTCAACCGCCTGATCCACAACCTCATCAATTTCGCTGAGTTGCTATTCAATAAAAGGGATACGATCCTTGATGCTGAATTCAAAGGCCGAAAAGATCTGACACTTGAAAAAGAGGGCATCCTGTCAGAGGATGA
>JBFKJL010000273.1:0-3727 GCA_041631795.1 Saprospiraceae bacterium
CCAATCCAGACAACAAGCACCTGCAGGCACTAAAAGAATACTATTTGAAGCGCCAGTATCTGCGGAGAATTATTTCTAATCTTGAAAACAGGCACACATCATGAAAGATCCGGGTCACCCTGTGCGCGTTAAGAACCTCCTCAATGAAAAATGGGCTGAGGCGAAATTCCCAAGGAAAACAAAATCAAAAGATTATTTTATATCCAATAAAGGGAGAGTCAAATCAGTAGACAGGACCACCAAGGAAGAACGGCTGATCAAGACTTCCCAGGATAAGATGGGATATATGCGGGCCACAATAAAGCTCGAAGGCGGTCATCACGCGCTTTATGTGCACAAACAGGTTGCCCTCCATTTTTCACACCCCAAAAGCCCGGATCACAAGTATGTCATCCACAAGGATCTCAATCGCAAAAACAATATGCCATCGAACGTGATCTGGGTCAATAAGGAAAAATGGAATGCCTACAAGAATGAAAGGAGAAAAAAATATGGATTCAAGGCCACAGGACCTGGCGGATACCAAAAACTCAGCAGTGGAGAGGTGGCCATCATCAAGAAGATGCTCCTTTCCGGCAAAACGCGAAAAAAAATGATTGCAAAGCGTTTTGGCGTCAGCCATACCCAGATCAACCGCATTGAAAAGGGCGAAAACTGGGCCCATATAAAACCTGCCAAATAGATTAACAACCACTTAACCGATCCGAAACACCTGTTAACATTTGATTCCTTTAAATTTTGATTATAAAATTTGAAGGTTATGAAAAAGTCAATGGTTTTCCTTGCAATGCTGATCTTTCCTCTCTGGACGTTTGCAGAACATGCTTTTACCGGGATTTTTTACAATGACCATTACGGGATTGTCGTGGAAACATACACCCGTGACGGGATCCTGTATGTCGAAGGCCTGAGCCGTCACCATCGCGACAGGTTTTTCCGGACTTGCAAAAATGAATTTGAAGACCGGTCCGGCCGCCGGGTGCGATTCAGGAATGATCGCAAGTTTGTTTTGACAGAAGGTTTCCACGGTCACAAAATGGTATTCAAACGGCTGCAACGCCGTAATCATGCCAAACGCGGGAATCAGTACAACACCAGTCGGCATTGGCGGACAGGAAACAGCTACAGATCCCCATACGATCACTATGATAGGTACCGTGATGGCAGACGCCGGGATTCATGCCGATAAAAATATTGGTATAAAAAAAGCCGGCGTTTTGGCCGGCTTCCTTTTTCTTATCCAAGTGGTGGGATTCTCAAGATCTGACCGGGATAAATTTTATCCGGGTGATCCAACATGGGCCTGTTGGCATCGAAGATGATGTTGTATTTCATCGGGTCTCCGTAGACTTCGCGTGAGATCTTCGAAAGCGTATCTCCAGATTTGACCTCGTGAAATGTCGATTCTGGCTCCGGGTTGGTGACAATAATGTTGTCTTCAACACATCCGATGCCTTCCACATTGCCCAATGCGAGAATGACTTTTTCCCGGTCTTCATTGGTATTCGTCGTACCGGATACGATGACCTGTTCTGCCAATTCGATGTTTAAACCGGTGATGGGCAGGCCCAGTCTGGTGATTTCAGCTTCGAGTGCCTGCTCTTTGGTTAATTCGGGGGCGGCTTCGGGTGCTTTTTCTGCTTTCTTTTTTCCAAAGAGTTTTGATCCTGCACCGCGTATAAATGAAAATAATCCCATTTTCAATAATTTTATTTAGATGATTTAAAAACCGAATTAAACCATATTTTTCTGATAAATGCAAATATGCCAGGGAAAAGAAATGTTAAATTATCAATAAGGTATCATTTATTTAAAGAGAGGATACCACCCTTGTCTTCATCTCTTGAATGCATCATTTGGGGCAAGTCGGATTAGTGCCTATCTTCGCATGACAAACAATAACTATGTTGCGTATTTTGCCTTTGTTGTCCTTCCTGTTCATAGTGGCTTGTGCCACATCAAAAAAGTCTGGTTCTGGATCTTCTTACGAGGGAGAGATAGATTCGTGGAGAGCAAAAAGGCTTTCTGCATTGAAGTCACCGGAAGGCTGGTTTTCCCTGGTCGGTTTATATTGGCTTGAATCAGACCAGGCAACAATCGGTTCTGATCCTTCAGCAGACATCGTTTTTCCTGAAAATGCCCCTTTCAGGGTTGGACAACTTTCACGCGTCGGCGATGCTTTTGCATTATCTGTCCCTGACAGTGTAAGTGTCATGATCGACAATAAAAAGGTCACCGATACTCTGTTGCAAACAGATATGGGTGATCAGGCCCCCACGATTGTCGAGCATGGATCTTTTAAATGGCATATCATCAACCGGGGGAGACGTTTTGGCATACGCCTCAAAGACACACTCCAGGTCCAGCGGGTCCACATTCCGGAAATTCTTTATTTCCCGGTTTCGGAGAAATGGAAAATTCCTGCAACCTTTGTAGCCACAAAAGAAAAAGTGACCATACCCATTCAGAATGTCATCGGCATGACCATCCCGACCCAGGTCAAGGGTCATTTGAAATTCAGCTTTGAGGAAAAGGAACATGAATTACTGGCGCTTGAGGGTGGGAACCAAAGTTACTTTGTCATTTTTGCGGACAAAACCACCTATCTTCAAACATATGGCGGAGGTCGTTACCTGGATGTTGATATTGCCGATGAAAATGGTCAGACTTTTATTGACTTCAATAAGGCTTATAACCCACCATGTGTTTTTACAGAATATGCAACATGCCCGTTGCCGCCACTGGAAAATTACCTGACCTTCGAAGTTCAGGCAGGAGAGAAAAAGGTGCCATAGGAGAGGCTGATAATTTGAAACTTACATTTTCCGCTTTGTTACGATCAAAGACCTGAAAGATAACGAGGTTCATTACAATGTTGGCTTTTCCAAAGTTGACTGTACCTGTATTGAATTGATAATGCTTTCAATGTGCTCAGGTACTTCTTCCTGGTAGCGGCCACCAAGGTGTTTAGACAGGAATTTTTCGGCCACAGTAAGGAATGCCATATTGTTATCAGGGTTGGCAAAACCATGGCCTTCATCCGGAAAAACGAGGTACTCAACAGGCAGGCGGGCTTTTTGCATGGCCTCGACGATCTGGTCTGATTCTGATTTCTTTACGCGTGGATCATTGGCACCCTGGGCGATCAGAAGAGGGGACTTGATATTTTCCACATGAAATAATGGAGATTGACGCCTTAGTTGCCTGCGCCCTTCCTCAGTCTCCGGGTTGCCCATCCTTTCGTGAAACATCTTCCTGGCTGTTTCCCAGTAGGGTGGAATGGTTTCCAGCAAGGTGAAAAGATTTGAAGGGCCGACAATCGAAATGCCTGCTGAATACACTTCAGGTGTGAATGTTAAACCTGCAAGCGCTGCGTATCCCCCGTAAGAGCCTCCCATGATCGCTACTTTTGCTGGATCAGCATATCCATTTTCTACCAGGTATTTAACGCCCCACGTCAAATCATCCTGCATCTTTTCTCCCCACTGTCGGTTGCCCGCATTGATGAATTTTTTTCCGAATCCAATTGATCCCCTGAAATTTGGGGCCAGGACTGCATATCCGCGGTTGGCCAGGAATTGAGCGAAACTGTTATATCCCCAATAATCCCTTGCCCAGGGACCGCCGTGGGGAACGATCACGGCAGGCAGATTTTCTGCTGCCAACCCTTTTGGCAATGTCAGGTATGCCGGGATTTCCAATCCATCAGAAGAGGGATACTTCACGG
>JBFKJL010000274.1:0-3717 GCA_041631795.1 Saprospiraceae bacterium
AGAAGTGGCAAAAGTCAAATGTGAAATTCCAAATTCCAAATTGGTTACTACAAACTAAAAATTAAAAACTACAAACTAAATGTGTACGTATACTTCAGCAGGATGGATTGAAGGCTTGTTTCGGGAACATGGGGGACTTCGCGTTCAAGATCAAAATTCCGGTCGCTGTTGAGTACAATAAAGAAGTCATTGCCTTCGCTGGGATTGTAGCGCAAGCGGAAATTGCCAAGGAATTTTTTGGCTGAACTGCTGTACTGGACAAATGAAGAAAAAGACAATTTAGTGGACAGCATGATCAATGCCCTGATGCGGGTGATGTGCGAGGTGTACGTGTCATTCCGGGAATCGAATGTGATGTGGTCATACTGGTAATCGATGCCCATTTCCAGGCTAGAAGAAATGTTCAGCGTGGGGTTCAAACCGACGGATGTTTTTTTGCCATCAAAAAATCCGCCGTGTGAAAATGAACCAAACAACACGTAAGGAATCGTACTCGGAGTATTCATCCTGAAATCTATGACGTCGAAGTTATAGGCGCCTATCGGGACGATCACGTCATCACTCAGATCAAATTCTTCAGTAAGGCGCTCAAATCGTTTTTGATATTCCACACGGATACCCCAGCCTTTTTTAAATCCCACCTCGTAAGCGCCTTCAAAATTGCCGGATTCGCGCAGGCCTGATTCATTTGACCAGAAATGAGAGGTACTTACCCGGGGACCATGCCTGAAAACTGGTGATTGTTCGCCCGGAAACCACAAATACCTGAACCTGAGGAAGAGGCGTTCGAAATTCTCACGCGTCAGGAACCCCATCTCCGGGTCGAAAGTCCTGCCGGACCTTGCATAACGGCTGCCATAGCTGAATCCTTTTTCATTACGGCGTACGTAGCTGATTGTATAGAACGTCGGATCAAGAGATAATGCATCATTGTCATATTCATCGTCAAAGGTCTGGGCGAAGCGCAGGGAAAGGAAGTCATCGCCAAAGGTGCGGATCGTTGCATCCAGGCCGTAGGACGTGTTGTACTGTCCGCTGAAATCAGTCCTGTTCGTGACCAGGAAGCCGACAGTGGAGTTGTCATTGATGACATTGCGGCGTGTCCTCAGGACCGTAAAATTTTCAGTGTTCAAAGTATCAAAGGCTTCTGTCGTCATATTGATGACACCGATATCCCAATCATTGGTCCTACCGACCAGGCGCGCCCCACCATAGATCGGAATAGGCACACCATCTTCATCAATGCCAATGCGCCGGCTGTAGAACAATTGGTCCCGGAAGCCCAGGTTAAAACTGAAAATCCCTGATCGCTCCTGGAAGAAAAGTCGCTTTTCTGGGAAGAACAATGAAAAGCGGGTCAGATTCACTTGCTGGTCATCCACTTCAACCTGGGCAAAATCGGTGTTGTAGCTCAGGTCCAGGGTCCAATTGTTGGAGATGCCATACTTGACATCAAGACCAAGTTCAGCAACGTGTCCCTTGTCTTCTTCGTAGGCCGTTTCTGCATCATTCAATTCATTGGAATAGCCATATCCACCAAGGGCATAGGGTATGATGTAAAATGGTTTTTTTACGCCCACACCCTCAAAAGAGAATTCCCGGGCAAAGGAGGGCTTCCATGCTGACCAGTCACCGAATTCCGGTCGTATCGGCGGAAACATGGCGACCTCAGCCTTACGGGCAATGTACCGCCATGTCGTGATTCCCATGACGACATTTCCGTCAATCGGCTGGTACTGAAGGCTGGTGAACGGGATCTGTATCTCGACATACCAGCCCAGGCTGTCCCTGGAGACCTTTGAAGTCCAGAAGTTGTTCCAACTGATATTGACAGGCTCCCGGCCAGTGGCATCATTGATGACAGAGGCATCGAGGCGCAGACCTGTAGGGGTTGTGAAAAATGCCAGGGCATTTTCCTTGTCGTTATAACTGTCGATGACCAAACCAAACCAGTCGGTAGATCCTGTCAGGGCATCCCGCTTTTTGGAGTTGTACATGATCTTATCGGCAGCGCTATCGAGCAATTGGCCACTCAAATAAATATAGTTGTCATCATAAGCCAGCCTGATCTCCGTCTTTTCAGTGGGGACATTCCCAAAATCAGGGACCTGCATGACTACATCCAGGGGATTGATGTGATCCCATTCACCCGGGCTGATCTGTCCATCTAACACAAATGTGCTTCCCGTCCTCTGCACAGGAATCGGTGCCTGCGCGGGCAGGGATGCCAGGTAAAGCAGCATGCAGGGGATTATGAAAATACGTGGATTCACTGATTTTAAATTAAGGGAATTCACTGAACGTCAGGACAGCTAAAGTAGAGATATTAGCCAAGAGTTTACGGATGATTTGTTGCAAACTTGCACGCTTCTAAGAAAAACCTTTTTCGTGCAATTTGAAACCCTGGTCATGAGTTCGTCAACCGTTTGACATAGGGACATCAACAAAATCGTCTTTCACTTTTTCCATTGCCTGGTCCGCCCTTGAGATTGCGCTCAATTGTATTATTCACCAATTCACACATGTCACTATGAAGCACATCATTTATGTACCCGTATTACTCTTATTGACCAATTTATATTTTACTGAATCGAAGGCACAAAGAACCTGCACAGCCATGGATATCCTGGAATACCAGGAAATGACTGACCCCAAGATGAAACGAAACCGACAGAAAATAGAAGAACACACCAGGATGGCGGCCATGCAAAGTTCTGCGCGTGTCGAAGGAATTATCACGATCCCTGTTGTCGTCCATGTCGTCTACAGAACAGCTGCAGAAAATATCAGTGATGCCCAGGTGCAGAGCCAGATCACTGTCCTGAACGATGATTTCAGGCGGTTAAATTCCGATGCCAACAGCACATGGCCGCAGGCGGCCGATTCGGAAATTGAATTTTGCCTTGCCAGTGTCGATCCGAATGGCAACAGCACCAATGGTATTACCCGGACACAGACCACAGTCACTGCTTTTGGCACATCCGATAATGTTAAATCCTCTGCTTCGGGAGGCATTGATGCCTGGCCGGCAGGAGACTATCTCAACATCTGGGTATGTAACATTGGCGGCGGTATCCTGGGTTATGCCCAGTTTCCCGGGGGCAATCCGGCTACCGATGGTGTTGTCAATGATTACCGGTATTTTGGCACGAATGGTACTGCCACGGCACCCTTTGATCTTGGGCGCACGTGTACCCACGAGGTCGGCCATTGGTTGAATCTCTATCATATCTGGGGTGATGGCGGTTGTGGTGTCGATGATCTCGTGGGGGATACCCCGGCCTCTGACGCTGCCAATTACGGCTGCGCCACAGGACACGTGTCCTGTTCGACCACAGACATGGTCGAGAACTATATGGATTATTCTGACGATGCGTGCATGAACCTCTATACATCCGGCCAGAAAACACGTATGCGTGCCCTGCTCAACCCCGGTGGTGCCCGTGTCAGCCTCCTGTCGTCTAATGGGTGCGGTGCCGGTACCACGGCCACATGTTCCGATGGTGTCCAAAACCAGGGCGAAACAGGTGTGGATTGCGGCGGCCCTTGCCCGGCCTGTACATGCAGCGGTACCAATGTCACTGTTTCCATTACCCTGGATAATTACCCGGAGGAAACAACCTGGGAGATCATGGTTGCCGGCGGGTCAGTCGTTGCCTCAGGCGGACCGTATGGCAGCCAGCCTGATGGGTCAACGGTCTCAGCAAGCGTTTGCCT
>JBFKJL010000275.1:0-3717 GCA_041631795.1 Saprospiraceae bacterium
CTGTCGGAAAGCCAGGAACGTATGCTGATCGTTTGTAAAAAAGGGCGTGAAGCAGACCTCAAGAGCGTATTTGACAAATGGGATCTCAATTGCCAGCAAATTGGTGTCGTGACGGACACGGGCATCCTGGAATTCACAAAAAACGGCCAGGTTGTCGCCAGCATACCCTCAGAATCACTGGTTTTAGGAGGTGGTGCCCCGGTTTACGACAGGTCGTTTAAAGAACCAGCCTATCTCAAAAAAATCAGGGCCTATTCCATCGAAGATATTCCTGAACCCAGAAACACCAGGTCAGTGGCGGAAGCCCTGGTCAAGCTGCCATCGATTGCATCCAAGAAGTGGATATACAGCCAGTATGATTCGATGGTTCGGACAAACAGCATGAATACCATCGAACCATCAGATGCAGCAACCATCAGGATCAAGGGCACAGACAAGTCCTTATGTGTTACCACAGACTGCAATTCGGCATATGTCTTCGCAGATCCTTACACAGGAGCGATGATTGCCGTGTCTGAAGCCGCCAGGAATATTGTCTGTTCCGGGGGACAGCCTCTGGCCATCACAAATTGCCTGAATTTCGGCAATCCCTACAATGAAGAAGTGTACTGGCAATTCGTACAAGCGATCAAAGGTATGGGAGAAGCATGCAGGACTTTCAATACACCGGTGACAGGTGGCAATGTCAGCTTTTACAACCAAACTGTATTACCGGAGAGTGTAGAACCAGTCTATCCTACTCCAACGATTGGCATGTTGGGGCTCATTGAGGACCGTGAGCACTTCATGACCATGCAATTTAAAAGTGCCGGCGACTCAATCTATCTCATCGGTGAGCCCAGGGATGATATTTCGCAATCCCAGTATCTCCGGCATATACACGGTGTGGAGTTCTCACCGGCACCCCACTTTGACATAAGGGAAGAAGTGGAACTTCATAAGGTTATCACGAAGTTGATCCGTTCACGGGGCATCAATTCGGCGCATGATATTTCCGAGGGAGGATTGTTTGTTTGCTTGCTTGAAAAATCATTCCACCATGTGCTGGGTTTTGATATAAAGAGCGATCTATTACTTCGGTTCGATGCTTTTATGTTTGGGGAAAGCCAAAGCAGGGTTGTCGTGACCTGTTCCCCCGATAAAAACCAGGATTTTGAGAACCTTTTGGATGATGAAAACATTAAATATTCCAAACTCGGAACTGTAACGGAAGGCCAGCTTTCAATTGATCAAAACAGTTTCGGTCATATCGTTGAATGGAAAGCACTTTATGATGGTGCGATATCAAAATATTTTGAAAATTAAATCGTGAACATGAACAGAATCAGTCTATTCATTTTATCCTTACTTGCAACAATTGCTTTGTCTGACTGCAGCAGTCCCACGGGATTGACAGTCAAAGGTTCGGTCGAAAACGCTGAGAATCTCAGTGCTTATTTTGACATGAAGGACCTCAATAATACAATACAAAACCTGGGGAAAGCTGAGCTTGATACAAAGGGAAATTTTTCTTTCAATTTTCCGGATGGTGTTCAAGCGGGTGTTTATCGCGTCCGCATCGGTGCATCGGCCATAGATCTCATCCTGGATGGAACAGAATCCCTTGTGGAAATTAATGCCGATATTGAAAAGATCCGACAGCTGGAATATACTGTGACAGGGTCACCGGCTTCCGAGACATACCGGGCCAGCCTGAAAGATTATGCCGAAGGTCGCCTGGCAAAAGACAAACTTGTCCAAACCATACAGTCGACTGACAATGCAATTTTATCGCTTGCACTCTCTCTCGGTTTCAGCCCGGCTTCTGCAGACAATTATCTCTTGTACAAATCTGTAGCTGATAAGCTTGGTGTAGCGTACCCGGAATCATCCCTGACAAAACAATACAATGAGTTTGCCAGCACGATGGAACGACAGTATACATTTCAGCAATCCCGCTATAAAGTTCGACTTGGTGAAAAAGCGCCTGACATCGTCATGGCGGATGTCAGGGGGAAAGAACGCAAACTCTCTGACCTCCAGGGCAAAATCGTATTGCTCGATTTCTGGGCCAGTTGGTGCGGCCCCTGCCGCAGGGCCAATCCGCATGTCGTGGAGACATACCACAAGTACAAAGACCAGGGTTTTACGGTTTTCAGTGTGTCCCTTGACGGGCTGGATTCCAGAACCAGGAAACGTTACAGCGATCAAACACAGATCGACACGCAGTTGAAAAACTCTAAAAATCGCTGGATCCAGGCCATTGAAAAGGACAAGCTCGTTTGGGACGACCATGTCAGTGACCTGAAAAAGTGGGAATCACAGGCTGCAGCCCTGTACGGTGTGCGCAGCATTCCGACAACATTCCTGATCAACAGGGACGGCACGATTGCAGCTTTAAATCCACGCAACAACCTGGAAGAGGAGATTAAAAAGCTATTATAAAGCGTAGATTAAGACAGAATGGTCAGGCAGGATAGCCGACCAGCCTGTCAAGAGCGATGCCACAGGCAACCGCGACATTCAATGATTCAGCCTGACCACGCGCAGGTATTGAAACGCGGTGTGTCATTTTTTGAAGCAGGTCTTTGTCTAACCCTGAACTTTCATTTCCAAGGACGATGACACCAGCATCCTGGGGCCCAAGGTTATGGATCGGCAGTCCATCCAACGCAAGTGCAATAAAATTGAGTTTTAAGGGGTCGAGATCACTCATCACAAATGTGCCAACCCTGACACGGAGAAAACTCCCCATGGAGCTCTGAATAACCTTTGGATTATAGAAGTTGCACGAGTGAGGACTGAGCATGATATTTTTGACACCAAACCAATCGGCGGTGCGAATGATCGTCCCCAAATTTCCGGGATCCTGGAGGTCACAGCAATATAAGGACCATGCGCTCGACATGATGTCCTCTTTCCTTAACACAGGCATTTGTTCACAAAGCAATAAAACACTGTGTGGTGTCTTCAATCCTGATACCGATTTCAATTCTTTTTCGTTTACAATGTGTACATTTATGTGTTTATGTGACATGTCCTGACGGTGGGTTTCAAACCAGTCGGATGTACAAACGACGTCTACAATTTTGCAATCTTCAGAACTCAGAATTTCCCCTGCGATCTTGGGACCTTCTGCAATGAATTTATTATACTTTTGCCTGTACTTCTGCAGGTGGAAAGACCTGATGTATTTGCGGACCTGGTGGCTAAACATATGTGGATTCAGTTGAGACATAATGACAGTAAAAATACCGGAAATTTCGTGGTGCAGCTTATTTGTTGTGCCATGGCATTCATATTTGTCACTTCATGTAATACAACAAAATTCCTCAAAGAAGACGAAATTCTTCTCAAATCCATCGACATTAAAATTGAATCTGAGGATAAGGTCGAAAAACGGAGCAAACTCAAAGACGAGCTCAAGGAGTTTAACTTCCAGGAACCCAACAGTAAATTCCTGTTTGTTCCAAGGGAATGGTATTATTTCAGAAACCAGGATCCCGGGGATACGACATGGATAAAAAACTGGATTAAAAAGGCCCTGGCAGAAGAACCGGCCATTCTTGATTCTGCGCTTATCAAAAGGTCAGGCCTGGATATGGAGGCGTACCTGAGAAATAAAAAAGGCTTTTACAAGGCAAATGTCCGGGATGACATCAGTGTTACACGGAAAACTGCCTCGGTCATTTACAATATTGACCCGGGCATACAATACACGATCAACAGCCTGCATTA
>JBFKJL010000276.1:0-3710 GCA_041631795.1 Saprospiraceae bacterium
AGGATCAGGGTCATTGAAGCCCTGGATGGGCAGTTGATCACCCGTGAACGAATAGAAGACGCAAAAGTGGAAGAAGGCATGTGCATTGCGGATATTGACAGGGATATTTTAAAGCTTGCCGTAGTGAACAGGTACACGAACGCCCCAGGGGCTGTTGCCTTCATTAAGAACTTTGGATTGAAATCTGGGGCACTTGCATCTTCGGTGGCACACGACTCCCACAATGTCCTTGTCATTGGTGCTGATGATGCTTCAATGGCGCGGGCGGTCAACCTGATTGTCGATCACCAAGGGGGTGTTTCCGCCGTGGCCGGCAGCAAGGAATTGGTTGTACCACTTCCCATAGGCGGCCTCATGTCTGCAGATGATGGTTTTAAAGTGTCCAGCCAATACAAGGCCATCGATAGAATGGCCAAGTCCATGGGAAGTTCCCTTTCCTCTCCATTCATGACTCTCTCATTTATGGCGCTTCTCGTTATCCCTTCCCTTAAACTGAGCGACAAGGGATTGTTTAACGGAGAGACCTTCAAATTTGTGGACATCTTTGTAGCGGAGGACGAAGAAGAATAAAAACGGCATTCGTACACATAAAAAGGGGGCATTGCGACTGTCGCGATGCCCCCTTTTGGTGTCTTGCACCGATCCTGTGTATCAGAATCGACTGCCTTTCACACCAAAACCGGCTGCTTCTCTTTTGACCGTGCTGCCACATACTGACACACGTCTGTTGAGTTCCCGCCCTTCAGCTGTTTCGTTATCAGCCACAGGATTTGACTCACCATACCCTTCATAGGTTATTCTGGCTGGATCGATACCTGCATTTTTCAATGCTGTAGCCACTCTCCTTGCACGCTTGGTGGACAAGGACAGGTTGGCTGCTTCTGATCCAACGCTATCTGTGTATCCTGAAACATGGATAAAGGCTTCAGGATAAGTTTCAGCAAAATTCTTCACATCATCGATCACTGCCTTCAATGCCGCACGGTTGCCTGAGCTTGAGGAACCGAAAGTCAATGGTGGGGCGCAGTAACCGTTAATCAATTGCTCACGTGTCGGAGGCGTGTATTCAGGACATCCGTTGTTTGAAGCCACACCAGCCTGGTTTGGACATTTATCATCGATGTCTGCCACACCATCGTTATCGCTGTCTGGACATCCATTGACTGTACCCGCATCATCAGGACACTTGTCATCTTTATCGGCAAAACCATCGCCGTCCTTATCGGGACACCCATTGACCGTGCCCACAGTGTTAATGCATTCATCCGCCTCGTCATCAAAACCGTCTCCATCTGTATCAGGGGTCGGGCAACCACCGTATTTAGCCATACCCATTTCATTAGGGCACTCGTCGGTATCATCACCAAGGCCGTCTCCATCGGTGTCGGGGCAACCGTTGTAACGCGCTTCTCCGGCGACTGTTGGACAAGCGTCATCCTTGTCTATAATGCCATCAGAATCTGTGTCAGGACATCCTCTGTACTGTGCCAGGCCAGCGACTTGTGGGCAGTCGTCTTCAGCATCCGTGATGCCATCACCATCGGTATCAGGACACCCGTTGAATTCTTCGATACCGGGTACCAATGGGCATTCATCAGTTCTGTCGGGAATGCCATCTTTATCAGCATCGGGCTCGGGACCAAACCTCAGGCCGAGATTCAGGCCACAAAACTGGTAAGCGTCATTTTTGTCAGGATTGCCTGATTCGCTGACGCCATCGAGATAATCAGATAGAGGCAATCGCGCTGTATATTCGAGGTCAAAATAAACGTTCCGGGAAAGATCAAAGCGAATACCGCCACCAAAAGGGACCTGGAAGCCACCTTCTGAACCATTGGCCTTGTCCGCATTGACTCCATTGATCAGGTTCTGCTGCACAAACTGGCTGCCCTCATTGTAGCTTCGCGCTGCAGCATCGTCACTCACAAAGGCCAATGCCACACCTGCAGAAAGATAAGGCGTGATGACCTTTTTGAAGATCTTGCGCATAAAACCATTGTCATCTTCTTCAGAATACCTGTTCTTGCCAAGGATTTCCCAATCCAGCATTAAGCCGACTTCACTGAGACTGGTTTCATAGGTGAATCCTCTCATCACATGCTCCGGACCCCATTCTTCCTTATCAGCAAGGTTGGCATCATCAGCGGTCAGCTTGGTTCCCTTGTAATGCAATTTGAGGCCAAACTGATCACTCAAACCATAACGCAAATGAGCACCATAGCCGAGGTTTGACTCATTGAAAAGGGAGGCACCGTGTTTGCCAAAACTATTGACATCACTGCCATGTGAGGACATTCCCAAATAAATCCCAAAGTCTAATTTCTTTTGCCCGGACAGAAGCATAGGAAGGACAAAACAGACCATCAACAGACTGGTTTTAATTTTCATTTTAGATTGATTTTGTAAATAGCAATAAAAAATCCCTGTTCCAGAGACTTCTGAATTTCGTCTAATCTTTACAAATATAAAAGACTTTTGCAGATCAACAGCATTATTTCCGGCCTGATCTGTCGATAAAATTGCTTCCCCCTTGTTGGGTTCCCATCACCAGGACATCCTGGATATTGACATGCCTTGGCTGAGTGGCAATAAAATAGACGATCTTGGCAACATCTTTGGAATTCAGGGGCACAAAATCCTCGTATATTTTTGAACGGTCCCGATCCCCGTCAAAGCGGACAAGGGCGAATTCTGTGTCTTCAACATGGCCCGGGGCCACCTGGCTGACCCGGACGTTGTGCTTGTAAAGATCGAGCCGCATGGCATTGGTCAGAGCTTCCACAGCTGCTTTTGTAGCACAATACACATTGCCCTCCGGATACACTGATTTTCCGGCAATCGACGCAATATTAATGATATGCCCGCGCTGGCGCTGGACCATTAGAGGTGCGATCATCCTGGTCATGTACAACAGACCTTTGATATTTGTGTCTATCATCGTTTCCCAATCCTTGATCATGCCTTCGTGTATGGGTGCAAGCCCCTTGGCAAGGCCCGCATTATTGACAAGGATGTCAATTTTTTTCCAATGCCCTTTGAGGGATTTTACACTTTTCTCTGCTGCCGGGTAATCGCGGACGTCAAAGTTCAGCGTTTTGATATCGACAGCATATTTTCCTTGCAATTTTGATTTGATGGCGTCAAGTTTTGACTTCCTTCGTCCGGTCAATATGAGATTGTATCCTTTTTTCCCAAATTCAAATGCACACGCCCGACCGATACCCGAGGTGGCGCCCGTGATAAAGACCTGTTTCCGGTAATCTCTTTTTTTACTCATTTAGTAATGATTGAATTTTAGCATTGAAGTCTTGTTTGAAAGCCGCAAACCGTGATGTGGCAGGGCCATTGAATCCTGTGTGGATGTACCTGATGCGATTTGTTTTGTCAAGAAATAACAGGGTAGGATAGGATATGATCCTGTCGAGAAATGTCAATTGCGCCGATGCGTCTTGTTTATCATAAAACCCGCCAAGAAGGATTGGCCACGGCACACCCAGGCGTTCTTTGTAAGTTTCAATGATTTCAAGCGCTCGGTCCTTATCCCTGTATTTTTCAAAAGAAAGCGAGATGATCTGAATCTGGCTGGTATCAATGGTGCCATAAAAATCCTTTAAAAATTCGATTTCATCCCGGCAGTTGGGGCACCATGTGCCCATGATATTGATGAGTTTGACCTTGCCCCGGAATGCCGCCTCATCAAGCGAGATCAT
>JBFKJL010000277.1:0-3706 GCA_041631795.1 Saprospiraceae bacterium
AGTGCCGGACACGATGATCTCCAATGCCTTTATCCTGACACCTGAAGCGATTTGTAGCGGTGATACAGTTCAGCTGGATCTGCAATTTGATCAGATCTCGGATCCGGGATTTACATATTTGTGGGCTCCAGAAGAGTGCATTGTATCTGGAATCGATACACCGAACCCATTTGTGACAGCTACAGAAACCAAGATTTTCACCGTGTCCATCAGGAATACGGCGCTGGGTATCGATACGATGCTCACAACGGAACTGATTGTCAACAATCCCTCGGTTCAAATTGAATTGGTAGATGCCCAAGGCAATCCTGATGATTTTATTTTTGCCGGAGAAGAGGGCTATTTACAGATTGCCAATCCTGACCCCAACTGTACTTATGCCTGGAGCACGGGCGATACCGGTAGCCAGATCACAATCAGTCCTGATACCACGACCAGTTACTCCGTCACCTGCACGGACAACCTGGGCTGCACAGCCTCGGATGTTATAGAAGTCGAGGTCCGCCCAATCACGATGATCACCAATGCCTTCATCCTGACACCCGATGCCATATGTATCGGGGATACAGTCCAACTTGAAGTTCAATTTGACCAGATCGCTGATGGCGGTTATACATATCTATGGGATCCAGCAGAGTGTATCGTGTCGGGCATTGATACACCAAATCCAATTGTAACAGCAACAGAAACAAAGACTTTTACTGTGTCCATCAGGAATGTGACCCTGGATATAGACACGATGCTGACAACAACACTGACTGTCAATAATCCATCTGTGCAGATCATGCTGGTTGATGACCAGGGCAATCCGGATGACTACATATGCCTCGGTGAGGATGGCTTCCTGCAGATTGCCAATCCTGATCCCAACTGTACGTATGAATGGAGTACCGGAGATATTGGGGACCAGATTACGATAAGTCCGGAAACAAACACAACTTATTCAGTGACATGTACGGATGATCTGGGATGCACGGCTTCAGACCAATACGATCTGGAGGTCCGCCAACCGGAGTGCAACGAAAATGATGTATTCCTGCCAAATGCATTTTCACCCAATGGTGACAATATCAATGATGTCCTTTATGTGCGCAGCAAGTTTATCGACGAGATGGAATTGCTGATCTACAACCGCTGGGGACAGGAAGTTTTCAGATCAACGGACCAAAGTGTGGGCTGGGATGGCACTTTTGAAGGGGAAACCCTTCCGCCGGATGCCTATGCATACAGCCTTGTCGTCATCTGTATCAACCAGGTGCAATACCAGACGCAAGGGAATGTTTCCATAATTAAGTGATAGTAAACCAACTTTAGCAATATCATTGAGCCCCGAAATTCTCGGGGCTTTTTTTATTGCCTGTCCATCCTAGTTAAGCTCTATTATTTAATAGAAGAATGCTTACGATTTTTCCTTGTGGAGATTATCCGTCATTTCCCTGGAAATGACATTTTCCACAAAGCGGATAAAGGTTTTTTGATCGATTTGCAACTGTACGATGCCGTTCTCGATCTTATTGATCTTACCGATCATCCCGCTTGTGGTCACCACTTCATCACCTTTTTTTAGTTCCTTGACAAATTTATCCTGTGCTTTTTGTTTCTTAATTTGCGGTCGCATAAAAAAGAAATACATGACTGCCAGGATAGCCAGTAAAAAGATCATGTTGTACGGCAGCGGATTGCCTGTGGCTTGTAATATGAACATCATAAGTATTGTAAGCTTGGTTAAAGATCCAAAAGTAGTTTAATTCATCTGTGTAAAAAAGATAAAAGCCCGATAAATGAAGATATTCTTATGTGGCATGATGGGATCGGGAAAGACAACGGTTGCCCGGGAACTCGCCGTATTGCTGGAACTCAGTTGGGAGGACAGTGACGACGCGATCAGCGCGGCCAAAGGCATGAGGATTGAAGAGATCTTCGAAAAGGAAGGAGAAGAAGTATTCCGTCAATTGGAAAGAGCATGGCTGGAATCAAAAATTGATATGCAAGAATGGGTATTCTCCACGGGAGGAGGGATGCCTTGTTGGCAAGAGAATATGGCGCTTATGAACCAGATGGGTGTGACCGTTTATCTCAAAACGCCTTTTGACATACTGGTGGACCGTTTGTTGCCCGAGGCCGGGAGTCGACCATTATTGAGGCCTTATAAAGACAAGGGGTCCCTGGGAAAACTCCTGAAAAGGCTCATGCGCAAGAGGTCGCCCTATTATAACAGGGCACAGGTCGTGGTGTCTGGAAAAGGCCATCCCACAGCTATCGCAGGGCGCATTAAATCCCGGCTGGCAGATATTCTTTGAAAAGTTGGTCGAGGGCGGCCTGGGGATTGACGATGAGCATCCCGTCTTTTTGTGTGGCAGTTGTTCGGAGAATGTCGTAAGCAGTTTGACTGTCGAGGTCAGGCTTGTACGCAGCCATAAGTCCCACAAGTCCGCTTATAAAGGGTGCCGCCATGGATGTCCCACTTAATGACTTATAGCTGTTGTTGATGTGCGTGGACATGATATTCTCACCAGGGGCATAGATGCCCATTGCGAGCTGATCAACGGTATTTGAAAAAAATGATTTATCATTATTTGCATTGACTGAGCCTACTGCAATGGCTCCGGTCGTATTCGCCGGGCTGGTCTGAATGGCATCCTCGTTTGAATTCCCGGCAGCGATGACAACGATAGCTCCTTTGTCTGTTGCATATTCTACGGCTTCTGTATAGGCTTTTTCCTTGGCCTCCGAGGTCCTGGCGCCAAGGGAAATGGAAAGGACCTTCGCACCGCTATCCACCGCCTTAATCATCCCGTCGATCACCATTTTCTGGGTACCCATACCCATGAACTTAAGAACGCGGACGCTTGTAATACGCACAATTGAGTGACCGGGAAGCAGCGAAGCGATCCCGATGCTGTTATTGCTGACCGCTCCGGCAATACCCGCGCAATGAGTCCCATGACCCTGCTGGTCAGTATCAGACGTCTTGTCAATCGATGCGAAATTGGATTTGAGGTCTTCATGCTGAGCTTCCACTCCTGAATCAAGGATGGCAATTAAAGTCTCATTCTGACCCTCCAGAGGGTGGGGTACAGAAGCATGAAGTCTCAGAATGTCGAGATTGTCAAAGATCCATTGCTGATCAGCAAGAGGATCATTGAGGCCGGTTTTTTTTGTTAAATGGATTGGATCAGACGCGATGCCGGGTTCAAGCGGGATGATTTGGTTGTAGTCTACACTGATAACGCCATTGACTGATCCCATTAATTCTTGTGCGATCTTTTCCGCATCAATTGACTTGTGAATATCGACGAGCGCGTAGTTGTCCAATTCTGTGATCTCGGCTGTCGCTGGATCAAATGCCTTGCTGACATGTTTAAATGTCTTGTGGCTTGATTGGATAAATGCCGTTAATGACTCAGGCGAGTCAAATTCTATGAGCAGTTCCCCGTCTTCATCCAGATTTTGAGCATAAGATGGAGAATGGGGAAAGAAAAAATTATGGGTACTGACAAACAGATAAAATACAGCAGGGAGGAGCAACAATTGAAAAAATCGCGAATCAGTCAATTTGAAAGCCAGTGCCAGCACAGCAATTGACATCAGTTCGATGCTTCCGTGTAGAATCAATGCCCCAGGGTGGTTCCAAAATAATGTCAATGCGTAAAATACGATGGCTGGAAGTAGCCATTTGACAGTTTTAAATGTTGTTATAAAACCG
>JBFKJL010000278.1:0-3704 GCA_041631795.1 Saprospiraceae bacterium
GACGCCATCAAGTACAAACTGCCCCTGGACTTTATCGGGATGAACATTCCCCTTGAATTTATCGTCGGCTACGGGATGGACTATAAGGGGATGGGGCGGCAATTGAAGGACATTTATCAATTAGCAGTGAGCAATGAACAGTGAGCAATGAGCAGTGAACAGTGAGCAATGAGCAGTGAGCAATGAGCAGTGAGCAATGAGCAGTGAGCAGTGAGCAATGAGCAATGAGCAATGAGCAATGAGCAATGAGTTAATTCTTTACATTCCTTGTTTACAATTAGATCCCAAATTTCATCATCATGTAAAATGTTTGATGAAAAAAAATATTATCAGGGATAAATCAATAACGTTTTCCTTAGAGATAATTAAAATTTATAAGCTACTCATAAACAACAAGGAATTCGTTATTTCGAAGCAACTCTTACGCAGTGCCACTTCTATTGGTGCTAATATTGCTGAAGCCGATGGCGCTATTTCCAGGAATGATTTTTCTTCAAAAATATCAATAGCGTACAAGGAATCCCGGGAAACACAATATTGGCTGCAACTTTTACACAAATCAAATTATATTCATCTTGATGATTACAGTAAACTCCAAGTGCAGGCTGATGAAATTTCAAAAATTCTATTTTCAATTCTAAAAACAACAGATCGGATAAGAACTCAAAAGAAATATTGATCATTGCTCAATGATCATTGTTCAATGCAATATTTTGTTTTATTTTTGCCATTCATTTCATGAAATGCAATGTGCATTGAATGGAATTTGACCCATGGTGTAATTGGCAACACAGCTGGTTTTGGTCCAGCCGTTCTAGGTTCGAGTCCTAGTGGGTCAACGAAGTTGACAAAAGCCTTTCCACATGGAAAGGCTTTTTCTTTTCGCAGAAAAGACAATAAGACGAGACTTGTGTTGAGCTTGTCGTAACAAGCCGACCGTAGCAATTGTTGATAGAAACAACTGGTTAGATGTTGACACCGATCTTTTAGATAAAGAGGCTGTAGTATTACGACTGAATGGTTATTTGAAATTTTTAAGAGAAGTAATTAAAGATAGCGCCCTATAACATACGATTTGCCGTCAGCTTTACCATCGCTTGCTGTTTAGCCCGTGAGAGCGATATACATAAAGTCTCAACTTCTATCTGCATTCAGCGAATAAAAAAACCAATTTACACCCCACCAGACCCTGTAGAGCTCACGGCGAGACGATCCATAGCTTTTGATACTATAATATGTTCTGTAAATAATCGCAGCTCTTCTGACACCAGCCTGGTTCGAGAAGAAAGGTACCTCAAAAAGACCCACCACTTCTGATGACATCCACCACGGTTGAGAGTACGGATTTTGGCGTCTTTGCAAAAAAAATGGCCGCACGTTTTCACATGCAGCCACTGCAGGTTTAATAAGATCTTTTCTTTCCCCTGTTTTTTTATTCTCGGATATGAATTATACGTTTCACAATCGGCTCCTGACCCGGGACGTTGATGCTGACAAAGAGCGTCTGGTGAGCGAGGTTGAGAGCATCCATGTCAATCCTGTAAACCGGAAGTTCCGTTAAAGGCATCTTGGCCACAGGCCTGCCCAGGATGTTGAAAATGGTGATGTCCCCTTCGGACGGTGAATCTTCAAATCGGACAAACAGGTTTTGATAGACAGGGTTGGGATAGATGTCCACTTCACCTGGGGCATCTGAAAGTCCTCCGCCCTGTACAATACTTGCACCGGAACAGGAAGTCACCGTGGTCATGTTCACATCGATAGAGGTGTTTCCTGTATCCCCATCATAGTGATCACTCAAAGCAACGGTCACTGATTGGACAAGGCCAGGAATATCCACAACCACCGAACTTTGCTGGTCGCCATAGAATGTCCCGTAATTTTGTGTACTACCGATTCCATCCATATAGGTAATGACAACTTTGTCGATATACCGCCCGGAAGGATTGCCATTGGTTTTGGACCCCAATCCATTGACCGTAAATTGAACTTCAGGTTGCCCTCCAATTGTCACTGAAGAACCGGAACTTCCGGCACCCTGATGGACAAGTGGATTCGGGCTGAAACTGTAATTGCCCGGTGTACAGTTGTTATCGCAGGCATCGCCGATACCGTCGTTATCGGAGTCCACCTGACCTGGATTGGACGTATTGGGGCAGTTGTCGCAAACATCGCCGACACCATCGGCATCAGCATCAGCCTGGTCGCTGTTGGTATCGACCAAACAATTGTCACACACATCGCCCACATTGTCGCCATCAGCGTCTTCCTGGCCCGGGTTTGGATCAGACGGGCAATTGTCAATCGCATCACACACCGTATCGTCATCGCTGTCTGACACAGGTGTGCCCTGGCAGAGGTTACAATCCACATATATATCGCCGGTCGTACAATCATCTCCATCATTGCAGGCCGTGCCAAGCCAGTTGTCATTCCAGTTTGGGCACTGGTCATCTGCATTGCATACACCGTCATTATCGTCGTCATCACAAGGCGGGGTCACGGTACAATACGTGATCGATGAAAAGTCAACAGAGAGTGTGCCTGGTGCGTTGCCATCGTATCCGTCTTCCAAAATGACAGTCACCGATTGCACTTCTGATGAAATACTGACGTTGACAGAGCTGACCTGGTCTCCGTTGAACACACCATACGTTTGATTCTGGCCATTTCCATCCACATATCCAACCGTTACGCGTTCAATATACCGCCCGGAAGGATTGCCATTGGTTTTGGCATTCAAACCGGAAATGGTAAAAGAGGGATCGCTGTCTCCGACAAGGAATGCAACCAATGTGGAAGAAGACCCCGTTCCACTGTGCGTCAATGGATTGTCCTGAAATGATGTATTCGCAGCGGTCCCTTCAGATACGCCATCGCAATTATTATCTATACCGTCACCGCAAATTTCTGGTGCGCCCGGATTTATATTGGGATTGGTGTCATCGCAGTCTGTGTTATCTAAAACATACCCGGAGGGCTGTACACAGTCTACCACCCAACTGCCGTCATCGCCATAATCATCTCCGTCATTGTCGGCATAGTATGTCTGGTATCCCTGGTGATTAAAGCTGGAACTGTTTCCATCATTCGAAGGATCAGCATCAGCAACACCATTCGGATTAGTCGTATTGGCTCCGAAAGTATGATTCCCAAGGCTGTAAGAAATAGATGGCAATGTGACTGTAGTACTTGAATTGGAGGCGAGTGTGCCTGTCCAGGTATAACTGCCAGCTGAATTCCCATTCAGTTGATAATCAATAGTGACCGAAGTCAGATCATTTGACCCGTAATTAAACAGCTCCACTTCCGGGCTGATAGAACTTGTGCAAATCGTACCAGTGGGTACATTGATCGCGGTAATTCCTGCATCATCCGGATCGGGACTGCTGCACGCTGTGAGGCATGTAGCGTTATACACTTCATTCCTGATAAGATTACCCGGTTGGGGACCAAAACCCAAATTAAAATCAATGCCCACGCCGCCTACCAGGTGGCAATAGCTCATTATTGTCCCGGCGTCGGGGATTGGCCCGCCGCCACAGCTGTTGCCATAGCCAGCCGCCGGTCCACAGCCATCAATGGCTGTATTGTTTCCGTTCCAGACACAATCGTGAGTATGCCTGGAACCCAGGTTGTGCCCTATCTCATGGGTTACCACTTCAATGGTCCAGCTATATGTCGGTACATTCGCAAAAGTCGAA
>JBFKJL010000279.1:0-3698 GCA_041631795.1 Saprospiraceae bacterium
CATTGTCATCAACGAGGGCCTGAATGCGATTTTCTGTCCATCTTAATGAGAATACATGGAATTCCTCATCAAACAGTCCTGAGTTTAAGGTGTAAGATTCCCCATACTCTGCACGATTTCCCGGTTGGTTAGAGTTCGGATCTGACCAGTGACATGTCGCTTTTATCTGATTACCCGGGTTGTCAGTGCCTAAAATTTCTACGATATCAATTTCTCCGCAAGCAGGCCATCCGACGGTATCAATATTAGAGCCTAACATCCACAATGCCGGCCACATTCCCTTACCTACCGGGAGGACAGCCCTGATATCTACGCGACCATATTGAAAATCAAATTTATCCTTGGTTTTTATTCTTGAGGAAGTGTAATTTCTTCCGCCAAAGTTTTCTTTTTTTGCTTGTATGACCAGGTGGCCTTCTACAAGGGAAGTGTTTTCTGTTCGGTAGTACTGCAGTTCGTTATTGCCCCATCCCGGATCAAGTCCGTTTTGAGTGCCTGTCCCCAAATCATGGCTCCAATAGGTGGCATCCAATTCCTGCCTATCAAATTCATCACTCCATATCAGCTGCATACCACTGTAGGTCAGTGGGGTCGTATATCCGGTGGCGGGAATAACGAGGCTATTATTGATATCATCGTTCTCAATCGTGATGGTGGATTGCGCATTGGCGAGCGTTGCACCTGACACTGATGCCACACGCAGGAAAAATGTTTCATTCTCTTCAAATTCTTCGTCTCCGATGATTGTGATCTCTATATTCGTTTGAACATCACCCGGGACAAATTCTATGGTTTGGGCATCGATGCCTATGTAGTCTTCGCCTTCAATGGCAGTATCGTCCATCGTTTCGATGACCGCGGTGACTGTGGACAGAGACAATTTACTGAGGCGCAGGCTAAGAAATACAGATTTATTAGTATTTCCTTCCAACACCGACAATGCATCAATAGACAATTCGGGCAGCACTTCTTCAGGTGGGTCGGTCATATCATCGCCACATGCAGAATAAAAAAATATAGAACACAAAATGAGGATTCGACGGATCATAGCTTAAATATATGTGCAGCCCCAAGATTGAGGCTGCACATTGACTTTTTAATCAAATAAATACTATTATTTTTCTGATTCGATGGAAATTGTCCAGTAACAACAACCATCGCCTACATAATCAATTGTCAGGACTACGATGTCTCTTGTCGCTGTAGAAGTGAATTCAAGGACATCGTAAGTGATCTCGCTGACAGGCGCAGTAGTGCCATCATTATTGAGTTCACCACCAGTAAATGGTTTATTGAACCCGATAAATGCCCCTAAACCAACTGTCTTTATTTGAGTTGGGTCACCTTCAACAACTTCGAAAGCATGTGTGCCTGATGCAAAAACATCATATGGTGCTGTAAGGTCAGCTTCGGCTACGCAGTCATTTGGACCACCCATGTAGGGTTCTGCCCAAACAGAGCCTTTTGCATCATAGACCATGGTGCCATCGTCGAAGAATATCCATTCGTCATCGAATTGGCAAGCTCGCGCACCTGTGACATCCTCAGCGGAAGGACCACCCCACCAAACGCCACTACCTGGAGCATCTCCGACTTTATAGGAGCCTTCTCCGGCCAATTTCCAAACCTTTCCATTTTCAGAGGACAATACGGCTGGTGTAAATACTGCGGCACTTACAGATACAGTTTTGGTCACCATATCCATATTGCCATTGTCATCCATTGCAACAAGGGTTACATCGTAGTCCCCTTCAGCCGCATAGGTGTGTACGGGATCCACTTCTGTAGAGCTTCCACCATCACCGAAGTCCCAACTGTAGTTTGTGGAATTAGCTGATGTGTTGGTGAATGTTACAGTGAACCCATCTTTACCGAATTCAAAGTTAGCCCTAGGAGTGGCTGTGGGAATCGGAGGCAGGTCAGCGGGATTTTCATAGGCCACAAGGTAGAAATTCCATGTCACCCCATCTAATGCTATACCCAGGGAATCCACCCCATCGCCATCTACGAAATTGAAAATCGTATAAGTTTTGGTTTGAACCGGATCCGGATTATCGCCAGATTCGGTTTTGTTTGGCAAACCAATAAATGCACCTTCCCCAAGAAGTGTCAATGTTCCGTTGACATTATCCAGTTCAAAAGTGTAATTGCCGCCATCACCAAATGCCGCTCTCGATGGATTGTCGCCCCACACATCAGGATCTGATTCATCCCAGCAGCCTTCAGTTTCATGCCAACCGCCACAGCATCCTGCTGCATCGATAAAAATCGTACCGCCTGAACTGAATTCAAAGGTACCGTCTGCGTGGAATGTAAAAGAGTCATCCAGAATACAAGGTCTGTCGGCCAAAGGTGTGACACCTCCGAAAGACCACCATGCATTGTCATCGATGCCGGGACCGATGCCCAGGGCAATCCCTTCACGTTGAAGGTACCATGTTTTGCTGCTGCCACCGGTGAGGAGTGTCAACTGGGCATTAGGATCAGTCAACGAAATAGTTTCAGTCTTGGTCGCTGACCTGGTGCCATTCGATGCTGTGAGGACTACTGTGTAAGTTCCTGCAGCCGCATAAGTATGGACAGGGTCTTTGTCTGTTGAGGTATTGCCATCACCAAATTCCCAGGCATAGGTCGTTGCATTCTGGGAAAAATTGGAA
Source organism: Saprospiraceae bacterium (assembly GCA_041631795.1). Lineage (GTDB taxonomy): Bacteria > Bacteroidota > Bacteroidia > Chitinophagales > Saprospiraceae > JBFKJL01. The sequence continues at coordinate 2,658 of JBFKJL010000279.1, forward strand.
AATGTGACCTCAAGGAAATTGGTTTCCGAGACGGCAAACTGAAAACTTGCCACCGGATCTTCGGTCGTTGGTGGTTCCGGATCGTCATCCCCGCAACCTACAATAAAGGTTAAAGCAAGTACTGGGATAAGTATCCAGAATAGATTTTTGAAATTATATTTCAGATTCTTCATTATGAACATATGTTTAGATTAAAAAAAAAATCAGTACAAAATTATTGAAATAAACTGGCATCGGGATATGTCGTTAAGTTGGGTGCAACTGTCGTTTCTTCAAGTGCGATAGGCAACCATAAATGTGTTTCACTAAAATTTCCTTGTCTCAGAGGATCGCCGGCAAACAAATTGGCACTTGCTCTCCCTGAGCGGACAAGGTCAAACCACCTGTCTCCTTCCATGGCAAATTCAGCGCGTCGCTCATACCAAATCACATCGAGAAGGGACCAACCTTCATCATTCATTAAATCCTGGGCAGTCCTGAAGTTCCCTGTGTTGTCGCCGGGACCTGCAGCCCTTTCCCTGACCTGATCTATGTAGGTCATGGCTTCCTGATCAGAACCTGAACCCCGGTGGAGCGATTCTGCCAACATTAGTAATACATCCGCATATCGAATTGAGTATATATTGTCATCCTTTGTCAGGTTTGGATCCCCCCCATTGACATTGTTGCCTTCGTAGGCCTTAAAATTAGGGAATTTTTCTTGCCAATAACCAGTATAATCAATTGGGTTTGACTGGGTAACATCAATGACAGGATTACAACTTGCGCCTGCATCGATCACATCCTGTTCCAATTCTGCCTCTGTAATGATCGCCACATCCCTACGATACGCATCGTCAGGGAGGAAGAAATTATAAAGCTCCTGGGTGGGCAACAAGAACCCCCATCCAGCTTGATAGTCGGGATGATCTGAGCATAAGCCGCGTACACCACATAATTGCACTATGCCATTGCCTTCTATACCTTCAAACCATCCCCAGTCGCTGGGGTAGAGATTTGTTTTTTGAATTTCAAAAACTGATTCGGATGGATTCTTTACAC
>JBFKJL010000280.1:0-3696 GCA_041631795.1 Saprospiraceae bacterium
AGTGGCATCCCTACATTCCGTTTGCCCGACCAGGTTCTGGACAGGGAAATTGAGATCATCAAAAAGAAAGGTGTCGATATTGTTTTGAACAGGAAAGTTACGATCGCGGAACTCTCTGGTGATTATGATGCCGTGGTGACGGCTGTGGGATCTCACATGGGATCGGGCCTCAGACTGGAAAACGACACACAGGCCCATGACGGCATAGAGTTTCTACGCAAATTCAAACTTGATGGAGACCAGGGAGGCATCAAGCCAGGGGACAAGGTCGCCATCATTGGTGGCGGCAACACGGCCGTAGATGTTGCACGCACTGCGCTCCGACTGGCTGCTGAACCCACAATATATTACAGGCGCACCATTAAAGAAATGCCGGCCATTGCCCAGGAAGTTGAGGAGGCCCAGGCTGAAGGTGTCACCATGCAGTTTTTGACCGCCCCGGCAGGTCTTTCAGAAATCGATGGCAAAATCAAGCTTGACCTAATCCGTATGCAGCTTGGAGAAGCGGACGAATCCGGAAGACGACGGCCTTTGCCCGTTAAAGGATCCCTTTGGTCCTTCGAAGTAGATCATGTCATTGCGGCGACTGGTCAGATGTTTGACCGTTTTGCCTTTGGCCAAAACGATATTGTTCCCAAACAGGGAAAGATTGAATACAAGGGAGATACGCCTGTCTTCTGTGCCGGTGATATGGCTTGGGGCGGCTCCGTTGCTGAAGCCATTGGTTCAGGCAACAAAGCAGCTGCTGAAGTGGATGCATATCTAAGGAACATTCCCTATGATCCACAAGTCATGCCCCAGGACATCGTATTGCCAGAGGATATCAATTACGCCTACTTTCTCCCTGTGCCGAGGCACATGAACAAGATTTATCATCCTGAAGATTTTCATCATGACTTTACAGAAGTTGTGAAAGAACTGAATGAGGATGAGGTCATCGCTGAATCAGCTCGGTGTCTGCATTGCGGAGATTGTTTCAGCTGTGGCAATTGCTTCAACTACTGCCCCGATGCGGCCATCCATGTAGACGAAGAGGGACGGGTGCGGATAGATTATGACTATTGCAAAGGCTGCGGGATCTGTGTAGAAGAGTGTCCGTGCTCAGCAATCGAATTTACATTCAACAAACCAGCAGAAATATGAGGTCTGGAACATTTGAAAGTGCTTTGACCAAGAGCGGCCGAAAAGCCAGGTACGCCGGTCATGAGCAGAAAATCCTGAAAGGCAACTTTGCGGCAGCAGAAGGCGCACGACTTTGCAGGGCCGGATTTATACCCGCTTATCCTATTACGCCGCAAACATCTATTGTAGAGCGATTATCCCATATGGTGGCTGATGAGGAGTTCGATGCGATATACATTAATATGGACAGCGAACATTCTGTATTTGCGGCGGCTATGGGTGCAGCAATTACAGGAGAAAGGGTTTTTACAGCGACTGCAGGTCAAGGCTTGTTCTATGCCCACGAAGTGCTGCAGGCCATTGCGCATTTTCGCCTGCCCATGGTCGTCTGCAATGTCGGAAGACCGTCCATTCCATGGAACATCTGGTCAGATCAATCTGATTCACTTTCACAACGTGATACAGGGTGGATCCAGTTCTATGGGGAGAGTTCCCAGGAAGTTCTCGATACCATTATCCAGGCTTATGTGATCACAGAAAAGATCCGTATTCCTGTCATGGTTGTTCTCGATGCCTTTTACCAGAGCCATACCAGTGAAAATGTCTGGATCCCTGACCAGGGCCTCGTTGACAATTTTCTGCCGCCCTTCCAGCACAGTACCATGGAAGTGGATCTCAAAAATCCCAAAGCATTCGGAGGTCTTGTACCTCCTGAACACTACAACAAGTTTAATTATTCAACATGGAAGGACATCCAGAGTGTTGAAGACTTGGCAGAAGAAGTGGCTGCGCAATTTGGAGAAGTATTCGGAAGGTTCTACAATAATGTTGAAGCGGTCAACATCACAAAGAAAACCAAACTGGTCCTGGTGACGCTTTCAAGCATTTCCAGCACAGCAAGGGGCGTCATCAGGAAGTACCCTGAGGTCGGACTTCTTAAACTACGGATGTTCCATCCATTTCCTAAAAGTAGCGTCCGAAGAGTGTTGGCAGAATTGCCGCAGGATGCTGTGGTGGCCTGTGTGGAGCGGAATTTCCTTGGCGACAGGGAAGGCGCCATTATGCAGCAAATGAAACGCGCCCTGTATCCTTCAGATATTAAATTAAAGGATTTTTATGCAGGCGTCGGTGGTAAAGATGTTCCACCGAAAACGATTGAAAAAATAATATACAAAGCCCTTCATCACACGGACGAGGTCCACTGGGTGGATGTGGATTAAAAGAAATTGTAGTTATGACTAAGACATCAGGCTTTTTAATACAGGAGGAACAGGTTTATTCCGGTGCCCTCAGTTGCCGCGGATGCGGATGGTCACTGTTGGTCCGCCATCTTTCGAGTATTCTTGGCAAGGATACGGTTTATGTGGTTCCGGCGTCCTGTTTTTCCATCATCACCGGCCCTTACCCGCTCAATGATCTCAAAGCGAATATTGTGCATACGGTTTTTGCGGCAGCGTCGGCAACGGCGACCGGTGTCAGGGCTGCTCTTGACCGGCAGGGCAGGGAAGATGTCAATGTCGTTGTGCTTGCCGGTGATGGCGGCACCTTTGATATCGGTATCCAGGCATTATCAGGGGCTGCCGCAAGGGGCGAGAATCTGTTCTATGTTTGTAATAACAATGGTGCCTACATGAATACGGGCATTCAGACAAGCACTGCCACGCCTTATGGCGCCATAACCACCACAAATCCGGGACAGGGGTACAAGCGCACCTGGCCCAAAAACCTGATGGGGATCATAGCGGCCCATAATATTCCCTATGCTGCGACGGCCTCTTTGGCTTTCATCGATGATTTCAGAGCCAAGATCAACAAGGCGAAAGATAGGACCGGATTCCGCTTCCTCATGGTGGATGGTCCGTGTCCCCCCGGACACAAAACCGATCCCGGCCAGTCGATCCACCTGGGCCGGATGGCCGTAGACAGCTGCCTTTTCCCGCTTTTTGAAATTGAACACCAGGAATACACGATCAATTACAAGCCTGAAAATAAAATTCCTGTTGCCGAGTGCATGAAGGTCCAGGGGCGTTTCAGGCACTTATTCAAAGAGGTGAATAGTGGGCTACTGGAAGAAGTGCAGGCACATACGGACCGGTATTGGAACAGGTTGATGGCGATGGAATCGACGTATTCGAATGTTGAATAAGTAAATAGCTTCCACCTACGTCCTTTCGCCTTCGTTCTGCGAACTTCGGCGAATGGATCTCACATAATTGACCAATGAATTTTGGGATCGTTAAGCTTTTTGAAAGAAGGGTTTATTGAGAAAAGAGTTTTAAACGCTTTTGTTTCTTGCATCTTGTTTATTTGACATTAAAAAGTCCCGCATTTTGCGGGACTTTTTAGGTAGCGTGAGGGAGACTTGAACTCCCGACCTCAGGATTATGAATCCTGCGCTCTAACCAGCTGAGCTACCACGCCTAAAGAGTTCAGAGTTCTGAGTTCTAAGTTCAGAGTTCTAAGTTCAGAGTTGTGATTTCTAAGTTATGACATTGATTTTCACAATCCACATTATTGCTCATTGCTCATTGCTCATTGCTCATTGCTCATTGCTCATTGCTCATTGCTCATTGC
>JBFKJL010000281.1:0-3680 GCA_041631795.1 Saprospiraceae bacterium
AACATCGGCATCCAGGTTGTTCCAGACGAATGGAGAAACAGCAGGTTGTGCACTTGTCACCTTGATCAAAAGATCATCTGTATTTTTCTTATAGAAATCCAATGAACCGGTCAACCTGTAATCCAGGAATCCAAAATCGATACCCAGGTTTATCTGCGATGTTGTTTCCCATTGAAGGTCAGGATTTGCAAAAGCTACAGATCCCAGTCCACCACCGTTGACATTTCCGCCATTATCGATATCCCAATCTGAATATCTTTGTCTTTCCTGGAAGAGATTATGCGGTATTTCCTGGTTTCCCGTGACGCCCCAGCCTAATCTCAGTCCGAGATCGGCAAAGACTTCCGGTACCCAGTCTTCTTCTATGAGTCGCCATTTAAAGGCAAACGACGGGAAGTATCCATACTGGTTGCCTTCGCCAAAACGTGTAGACCCATCGGCACGCAATGTACCTGTAAACAAGTATTTACTTTGGACGCCCACATTGACCCGACCAAAAAATGACTGGATCTCATCAAATGAGGATGATGAATTTGTAGGAACGATAGAATTGTCACGGCTCAGGTCAACAGATGCCGTATTATTGAGCATCAGATCGAGATCGGATGTTCTGAAATTCGTCATTTCTATAGCTGATGACGTGATGTCAAAGCTTTGGTAAGAATACCCAAGCAAACCTGTGAAGCTGACATTGGTTGCTATATCCCTGTTATAGGTAAAGTAGTTCTCCCATAACCTATTGTCAATTTCTATATCATTGAAGTACGCTCTTCCTTTTCCGACGATACCTTGTGCCACAAGGTCCCTTGAAAATGCTGCCCTTCTTTCGGATATGGACCTGTCAAAACCAATAACTGATTTAAAGGACAAGTGATCGGTTATCTTGTACTCAGCCGAAAGACTTCCCAGTGCCCTCAGCGTATTTGTGAAATCATCGGACAAATTGAAGATGGCCACTGGATTGGGTTCATCTTCTCCTGCTTGTCTGAAGGTTCCATCAGGATTGTACACAGGAGCCGATGGATTGGCTTTTAATGCAGCACCCAGCAAATCACCCGCAAATCCGGAATTCTCAGTAATAGCCACATTGTCATCTCTTGTTGTCGCTGCAGTAACCTGTACACCTATATTCAATTTCTCATCGAGGAATTTCCTGTTGGCATTGATTCGCGCAGTGTATCTTTCAAGACCGCTGGTCTCGACAATACCTTCCTGGTCAGAGTAGCTGAAAGAAAACCGGTAGTCGCTCACCTGGTCACCGCCGCCAAACGAAAAGTTATGGTTATGGGAAACACCCTGACGGAATATTTCATCCTGCCAATCTGTGGTAGTGCCGCCATCCAAAGAGTTACGGGCATCTACACCATTGAAAGACTCATAGGCATCAAGAAATGCATCTTTGCCCAGCAAATCATATTTCTTGGAAATAGTGCTGAAGCCAATAGAATAATCATAGCTCAGGAGGTCCTGGCCAAATTTCCCTTTTTTGGTTGTGATCAAAACGACACCATTTGCGCCCCTTGAACCATAGATGGCCGTTGCAGAAGCATCTTTCAAGATATCAATGCTGGCAATGTCATTTGGATTCAAAAAGTTCAATGGGTTTCTTGATCCCATCCTTCCGTCACTAAATGCGCCGCCGGAAATCCCTGCACCGGTATCTTCACCGCTCAAAGGCACGCCATCCACGACAAATAGCGGATTGTTTCCACTTCGCACTGAGGATGTACCCCTAATACGAATATTGACACCTGCGCCGGGTTCTCCACTTGCCGATGTGATCTGGACACCAGCGGCTCGTCCCTGGATCAGTTGTTCGGGAGAAGCAATGACGCCCTGGTTGAAATCTTTTTCACTAACGCCGGTTACGGCACCTGTCGCATCACTTTTCTTTACCGTTCCATAACCGATCACAACAATCTCATCAAGTATCGCACCTGCTGAGAGCGCCACGTCGATTACAGTTTGTCCTCCGACAAGAACTTCCTGATCATTATATCCAGTGTAAGAAAACACGAGCACCGTATTTTCGTCAACACCATCGATAGAATATGTGCCATCTATATCTGTGATGGTCCCGGTGTCTGTGCCCTTGACAAGAATGTTTACACCGATCAAGGCTTCTCCGGAATCGGCATCGGTTATCGTACCTGTGACGGTCTTCTGGGCATAACTGGTACCAGCTACACACACAAGAACGAGGGTACAACCTAAAATTGTAAATAGTTTTTTCATGTGACTTTTTACTGTTTCTTCAAAAAAAAATAGCTACGCTAAGGGTCAAATTAACACTTAACGTGCGTAAAAATAGGAAAACCTTATATATAAATAAATTAAATTCTGTAAAAAATACGAATCATGGAATAATATTACTCGGAGTTAGATTTTATTTGTTGTGAAAATCCATGTTTTATGAACTGAATAGGTCAATTATGGACTGTATTGTACACAATAGAGGACTTATTCATAATTTTGCCTCCTGATTAAAGTTGAGCTGATGAAAGTTTTCTTTTATGTGTTTTTTTGCCTGGCTCTGGTAGTACAATCATGTACAAATAATGATTATACGGGCTTCATTTCAGATCCTGAACATGTCCATAAAACCGTAAAAAACCTGACCGATGTCATTGTGCACGACATTTTTTCGCCTCCCGTTGCATCCAGGATATATGTCTATCCAAGTATCGCCGCCTATGAGATTATGGCAGCAAATCACCCCGATCAGAAAAGTTTGGCGGGACAGCTTCACGGTCTTGAAGCGATCCCTCCATTGGAGAATAGTGAAGATGTTTCATTTCCCCTGGCTGCTATTTATGCCTTTCACACAGTGGGAAAGGCCCTTATTTTTTCGGATGATAAAATGGATGCCTATTGGGAGTCATTTGAGAAGCAGGTTAAATCATCCGGATTAAGAGGAAAAAAATACAATGCATCCATAAACTACGGCCAGCATGTCGCTGATCATATCTTAAGCTGGGCAGAGAAGGATAATTATAAGCAGACGCGATCGTATCCAAAATACACCATCTCTGACGATCCATCAAAGTGGCAGCCTACACCGCCAGCCTACATGGACGGCATAGAACCGCACTGGAGGGAGATGCGCACCCTGGTGCTGGAGGCAGCGGATCAATTCACGCCTGAAGCGCCATCAACATTTGATCTTGATAAACAAAGCCCATTCTACAAAGAGATGATGGAAGTTTACAATACTGTAAATAATGCAGGTGAGGAAGAAGTAGAAATCGCCAGTTTCTGGGATTGCAATCCCTATGTGATGAATGTGGCAGGGCATGTTATGTTTGCCAGCAAAAAAATTACGCCGGGGGGGCATTGGATCGGTATAACGGGCATTGCTTGCCGCCAGTCAAATGCTGATCTGATGCAAACTGCAGAGGCCTATGCTTTGACATCTATAGCTTTATATGATGCTTTCATCAGTTGCTGGGATGAAAAGTACAGGAGTAATCTCATCCGGCCTGAAACTGTGATAAACCAGCACATTGACGAAGAATGGGTGCCCATTTTGCAAACGCCTCCATTTCCTGAGCACACAAGCGGTCACAGTGTGATCTCTACTGCTGCGGCAGTCGTATTGACGAGATTGTTTGGCGATAATTTCTCTTTTAATGATGATGTGGAACTTGAATATGGCCTGCCAGTCCGGTCTTTCGACAGCT